>NZ_JBJJTG010000011.1:0-126665 GCF_046054285.1 Enterobacter sp. DN | reverse complement strand
GCGTACTACGACCGAAAAACCCAGAGTGTGCTCCGGATAGACTGAAAAGTGTTACCTATGTTCCCGGTCTGATCTGTCACCTATGTATCCGGTCATACACTGCGCTTACCCGGCCTACAAATAAAGTGCGATCGTAGGCCGGGTAAGGCGAAGCCGCCACCCGGCAAAACACTCACCCAAAGTGATCGTACCCTTTCCAGTCAAGCGTAACCGGGGCGCCGTCGCGGACAAACAGCAACCCTTCACTTTCCGGCATCACCTGCCCGATGCAGGTAAATTTCGCCCCCAGATGCGCTAGCGCCACATCCAGCGTCCCGCGATTCAGCTCAGGCACGGTGAAGCACAGCTCATAGTCTTCTCCACCGGATAACGCCCAGCGCAGCGCCTGTTCAGGTTCGACATGGCGAAGCAGTTGCTCCGACAGCGGGAACAGATCCAGGTCAACGCGTGCGCCCACGCCGCTGGCCTTCAGGATATGGCCGAGATCGGAGATCAGCCCGTCAGACAAATCGATAGCCGAACTGGCCCGCTCGCGCAGCGCCTGACCGTGCAGAATACGCGGCGTTGGCCGCAGATGGCGCTTCACCAGATACGCCGCATCGTCAGCCTCTTCAACCGTTAAACGGTTCTGAAGGATCGCCAGCCCTGCCGCGCTGTCGCCCGGCGTACCGGTCACGTAGATCCAGTCGCCTGGTTTTGCACCCGAGCGCTTCAGCGCGCGCCCGGCAGGCACATAGCCGTGGATTGCCAGGGTCATGGACAGCGGACCGGCGGTGGTATCACCGCCAATCAGCTGCATATCGTAATAATTCAGCTGTTCAAACAGGGCATCGCTGAAGGCTTCAAGCCAGGCTTCATCCACCTCCGGCAGGGTCAGAGCCAGCGTCAGCCAGGCCGGGTCGGCGCCCATTGCCGCCAGATCGCTGACGTTCACCGCCAGCGCTTTATACGCCAGATCGGCAGGATCGATATCCGGCAGGAAATGACGCCCACACACTAAGGTGTCGGTGCTGATTGCCAGCGTCTGTTTTTCGGGAATATTGAGAAGTGCGCAGTCATCGCCAATGCCGGTTTCAACATCAAGACGAGAGGTTCTGACACGGTCGAAATAACGGGCAATCAGGGAGAATTCGCCGCATGCCATACGTTATGCCTCAGCAAATAAAAGAAAAAACCGGAGCCGCACTGCCAAAAAGGCAATGCAAGACTCCGGTTTGCGGATCACTTTTTGTGGGGACGGATCGCAGGTGCGGCTTTATCCAGCACGCCGTTAACAAACTTGTGACTGTCTTCAGCGCCGAAGGTTTTCGCCAGTTCGATCGCTTCGTTGATGGCCACTTTGTACGGCACATCATCACGTTTAGACAGCTCAAACAGCGCGATACGCAACACTGCTTTTTCGACCTGGCCCAGCTCTTCGAGCAGACGGGACAGGTATGGCTTCATCAGACCATCGAGATACGCGCTATTAGTCGCCACTCCCGACAGCAGTTCACGGAAGTACAGAACGTCAACGTCTTTCACGTCCTGTTCTGACAGGAACTGGTATTCAACATCAGCGATGTCGTTCTGGGACAACTGCCAGGAGTAAAGTGCCTGGACGGCACATTCACGGGCGCGGCGACGAGCAGCAGGTTTCACGGAATTCCCCTTACAAAAAAATCAGGCCTTGATGGCTTTCAATACATTGATCATTTCAAGCGCGGTCAGTGCAGCTTCTGCACCTTTGTTACCGGCTTTAGTGCCAGCACGTTCGATGGCTTGTTCAATACTTTCGGTGGTCAGCACGCCGAACGCGACAGGGATTTCAGCATCCTGTGCAACGTGTGCCAGACCGTTGCTTGCACCGCCCGCAACGTATTCGAAGTGCGCAGTGCCGCCACGAATAACAGTACCCAGCGCAATCACCGCGTCGTATTTACCGGTTTTTGCCAGCGCGCCCGCGGCCAGTGGCAGTTCGTAAGCGCCTGGAACCCAAACGACGGTAATGTTGTCATCTTTAACCTGGCCGATACGTTTCAGGGCGTCAACCGCACCTTCCAGCAGGCTATCGTTGATGAAGTTGTTGAAACGCGCAATGGTGATGGCGACGCGAGCGTCCGGGGTAGCTACAGCAGCTTCAATAATGTTCATACTCTTCCTTTACGGGTTCATTTGGCCCCGCAGGGGGGCGGATTTTATCATAATACTTTGCGCACTGCTTCCCTATTTCAGGAGCAATTACGCTGTCGTTAAATGGAGGCAGACATCCGGGCCTACCGGACGAATCTCGCTGAATGAGAGTTGCGGCGCATCGGCCAGTTTTTCAAGGCCGGGCAGCACAAACAGGCCGTGCGCGTCGTTACCTAACAGTTTAGGCGCAACGTAGACGAGAAGCTCATCCACCAGCCCCGCCTGAAGCAGCGCGCCGGCAAGCGTCGGGCCAGCTTCAACCCAGATGCTGTTGACCTGCTGTTTGCCGAGCAACATCATCAGCACCACCAGATCCAGATGCCCGTTATGTTCCGGCACCATAATACTGCGCACACCTTGCGGCCATTCGCGCGTATCTTCTTTGGTGCGGGCAATCCAGGTTTCACCCGGCTGCTGCACGATGCGGTGCTCCGGCGTCACGCGGTTCTGGCTATCAATAATAATGCGCAGCGGCTGACGCAGGTTCTCCTGAGGATAGAGCGCCTGGGTATCCGCATTCAGCTCTTCCCAGCGCACGGTCATGGCCGGATCGTCAGCCAGTACCGTTTCACTGCTGGTGAGAATAGCATGGCTTTGTGCGCGCAGACGTTGCACATCGCGCCTTGCCTGCGGCGAGGTGATCCACTGGCTCTCGCCGTTCGCCATCGCCGTGCGGCCATCCAGTGACGCGCCAAGCTTAAGCTGGATAAACGGGAAGCCGGTGCGCATGCGCTTCAGGAAGCCTTTATTCAGGGCTTCCGCATCCTGCATCATCAGGCCGTGGCTGACGTCGATACCTTCCTGTTGCAGACGATACAGCCCGCGCCCCGCCACCTGCGGGTTAGGATCCTGCATGGCGGCGACAACGCGCGAGACGCCCGCTGCGATCAGCGCTTCACAGCATGGCGGCGTGCGCCCGTGATGGCTGCATGGCTCCAGCGTCACATAGGCCGTTGCGCCACGCGCTTTCTCACCCGCCATGCGCAGGGCATGCACTTCGGCATGCGGCTCGCCTGCGCGGTAGTGAAAACCTTCCCCCACAATCTCGCCATCTTTAACAATGACGCACCCGACATTGGGATTAGGGTGAGTGGTAAACCGACCGTGCTGCGCCAGCTTCATGGCTCGCGCCATGTACATCTCGTCGTGCATGGGCTTAATCCTGTAAGCGGGCGATCTCTTCGCCAAACTCTTTGATGTCTTCGAAGCTGCGGTAAACGGAGGCAAAGCGGATATAGGCGACTTTATCGAGCTTTTTCAGCTGTTCCATCACCAGATTGCCGATCATTTTGCTCGGCACTTCGCGCTCACCTAACCCCCGCAGATAAGATTTAATATGGTTTAACGCCATTTCGACGTCATCGGAGCTAACGGGCCGTTTTTCCAGCGCCTTGAGCATCCCGCTACGCAGTTTCTCTTCATTGAACGGTTCGCGCACATCGTTACTTTTTACCACGCGCGGCATTACCAGCTCTGCCACCTCAAAGGTGGTAAAACGCTCGTTGCACACCAGACACTGCCGACGACGACGCACGGAAGACCCTTCGCCTACAAGACGCGAGTCGATGACTTTGGTATCCACAGCGGAGCAAAATGGGCAATGCATACGATGTCCCTGTTATCTGGTTAACTGATTTCTATTTTACCCTGAACTGGCCCGACAACAAAGGAAGAGCTTTTTGAGACAAAGGATCTATGCCTGACGGCACTATCCTGTCTACCATTGCAGCAATCTGTGATTTCAAGGAATTAAACGCAATGACAAGACGTTACCTGAAAATAGTGCTGGTGGGGAGCCTGTTCACGCTCAGCGCCTGCGCACAGCAAAGCGAAGTCCGTGAGATGAAACAAAGCGTGAATACGCTTAACGTGGCGATGGACAAACTTAACAAAGAAACCGTGAAGATCACCCAGCAGAACGCGCTCAATGCCAAATCCAGCAATGGCGTTTATTTATTGCCAGGTGCAAACACGCCCGCGCGTCTGAACAGCCAGATTGGCACGCTAAAGATGTCTGTGGTGAATGTTGCAGCGAATGCCGATGGTACTCGCGCAACATTACGCATTCAGGGTGAGTCCAACGATCCGCTTCCCGCGTTCAGCGGCACCGTAGAGTGGGGCCAGATTCAGGGCACCACGGAGAGCTATCAGGAAGTGAACGTGAAGAATCAGCTCTTCACCGCCCCCGCCAGCACGCTGGCGCCGAGCGATGTTGATATCCCGCTCCAGCTGAGCGGACTGACCCCAGAACAGCTGGGCTTTATCCGTATTCACGACATTCAACCCGCCGCGCAATAACCCGCCCTTCTAGCGGAGTGAAATGTCACTCCGCTAACATTTACATTTCGTATGGATTGGCAACATAAATGATTGCCGCTACAATCCTGCCCGTCTAAAGTACGCAAACGTGAACGCAATCGATTACGTATGTGAGAGATATGTGAAACAACACATATTTTTGTGAGCAAGGATTCCTATAATAGGCTCCGCAGAAATACGAAATATTTAGAAACGCAATTCGCGCATTTTTCACTCCCGGAAGGGAATTTCAATCAGTGGCATGATTATGAAAAAAACATTACTCGCAGCCGGTGCAGTTCTGGCACTCTCCACCTCTTTCACTGTTAACGCAGCGGAAAACGACAAACCACAATACCTCTCCGACTGGTGGCATCAGAGCGTTAACGTTGTAGGCAGCTACCATACCCGTTTCGGACCGCAGATCCGTAACGATACCTACCTCGAGTACGAAGCATTCGCTAAAAAAGACTGGTTTGATTTCTATGGCTACATGGACGCACCGGTATTCTTCGGCGGTAATACCGACGCGAAAGGTATCTGGAACCACGGTTCCCCACTGTTCATGGAGATCGAACCCCGCTTCTCCATTGATAAACTGACCGGTACCAGTCTGGCGTTTGGTCCGTTCAAAGAGTGGTATTTCGCAAACAACTACATCTACGACATGGGTCGCAACAAGTCCGGTCGCCAGAGCACCTGGTACATGGGTCTGGGTACAGACATTGAGACTGGCCTGCCGATGAGCCTGTCCATGAACGTCTACGCAAAATACCAGTGGCAGAACTACGGCGCCGCGAACGAGAACGAGTGGGACGGCTACCGTTTCAAAGTGAAATACTTCGTGCCAATTACCCAACTGTGGGGCGGCAACCTGAGCTATATCGGCTTCACCAACTTTGACTGGGGTTCAGACCTGGGCGATAACGATTTCCGCGACCTGAACGGCAGAAAAGCGCGCACTAACGACTCCATCGCGTCCAGCCACATCCTGGCGCTGAACTACGATCACTGGCACTACTCTGTTGTTGCGCGTTACTGGCACAACGGTGGCCAGTGGAACGACGACGCCAGCCTGAACTTTGGCAACGGCGACTTCAGCGTTCGCTCTACCGGTTGGGGTGGTTACCTGGTCGTGGGTTACAACTTCTAATCAGTGCGGATTCCGCCCGGTGGCGCTACGCTTACCGGGCCTACGATCCGAATGTAGGCCGGGTAAGGCGTAGCCGCCCCCCGGCTTTTTACTGCCTCACCTTGCGCAAAAAATCTGCCAATGACCTGTCCGCACTCTCGCTAAACCGCCTCTCCGTCTGCACAATATTGAGGCATCGGTCGAGACGGAAGCAGCGGTAGTCATCGCGTCGCTCGCACCACGCAGCCAACAGCCAGTGCTCCCCCCAGAAGAACAGCCCAAGCGGCTGCACCTCACGCCAGGTTAACTGCCCGGCCTCATCACGATAATGCAGCGCCAGCACGCGCTGGGCGGAAATCGCCTGATGGATCACGTCGAAACCACTACGGGAATGGGGCTGAAGGGCAATATCCGGCGCGTAAATCCGCGTCTGCTCAGCTTTGCGGCGGCTCTCTTCTGGCAGGATCGCCAGCACTTTTTCCTGGGCCGACTCCAGCTCGCGCGACAGCGATTCCCCGCCCCAGGTTTTGAGCAGGCGAATCGCCACCATCAGCGCCTCGGACTCTTTGTTGGTCAGCATCAGCGGGGGTAAATCAAAACCCGACATCAGCCGATATCCGCTTCCCGCCTCGCCTTCCACCGGCACGCCGGAAAGCGACAGGTCGCGGATATCGCGGTACACCGTGCGCTCGGACACGCCAAGCCTTTCCGCCAGATGCGCTGCCGTTGTCAGACGCCTGCCCCGAAGGATCTGCACAATCTGGAACAAACGGTCAGCGCGTCGGGTCATCGGTTTACTCTCATACCGGTTGATGGAGGCCGACGCGATTACCTTCGCTGTCGGTAAACAGGGCTATAGTGCCAATGCCTTGCGGCAGTTCCAGCGGGCCAAACACGCACTCACCGCCCGCAGAAGCAATACGATCGAGCGTGGCCGCCAGATTGTCAGTATGCAGGTAAATAATAGCGCCCTGCGAAGACGGTGTAACGCCGTCAAATTTCGCCAGCGCGCCGCCGGTGGCCGGATCCTCGTGCGGGAAAATCGCCAGATCAGCCACGTCCATCTTCTCGCGCCGCAGCGCGACCTGCATCACCGACTCATAAAATTTGATGGCGCGATCCATATCGGCGACCGGAATTTCAAACCAGTTAATAACACTTTTCATACGTCCTCCTGCCTGTTGTTAGGGTTCAGAAGGAGTCTACGACAGGGCTCCTGACAGCATACTGTCAGGAGTGTTTGTGAGATGCAGACAAAAAAAATCCCGGCCAGCAGGCCGGGATTTCGATACTACCTAAGACTCTTACGGCAGAATGGACGGCTGATCCGCCCCTTCTTTCTCGACTTTCTGCTGGATCAGATGCTCGCGCTTCATGCCCAGCTTCAGCGCCAGTGCGGACGCGACGTAGATAGACGAGGCCGTACCGATAGACACACCGATCAGCATGGTCAGCGAGAAGCCTTCCAGCACCGGGCCACCGAACAGGAACAGCATCAGGATCACCATCAGGGTGGTGCCGGAGGTGATCAACGTACGGTGCAACGTCTGGGTCAACGACACGTTAAAGATTTCGTACGGCGTGCCGCGACGGATCTTACGGAAGTTTTCACGAATACGGTCAGATACCACGATACTGTCGTTCAGTGAGTAACCGATAACGGACATCAGGGATGCCACAATCGTCAGGTCAATCTCAATGTGGAACAGAGACAGTATGCCCATGGTGATCACCACGTCGTGCGCCAGGGCGATAACCACGCCTGCCGCCAGTCGCCACTCAAAGCGGAAACCGACGTAAATCAGGATCGAGATCAGCGCCACCAGCAGCGCCATCGCACCGGTCTGCGCCAGGTCAGCACCAACGCTCGGGCCGACAAACTCAATACGCTTAACCGTTGCATCCTGGCTGGTCGTTTCGTTAATAACCTGGACGACCTTGCTGCCCAGCTCCTGGCTGCCGTTGGCATCGTGTACCGGCGGCATACGCACCATGATGTCGCGGCTGCTGCCGAAGTTCTGTAGCAGCGGCTCTTCAAAGCCCGCTTTTTGCAGAGACTCACGCATCTGGTCCATATCGACCGGTTTTTCCAGGGTAATTTCGATCACCGTACCACCGGTGAAATCCAGACCCCAGTTAAAGCCTTTCACGCCCATAATGACGATGGACAAGATCAGCAGAAAACCTGAAATGCCGAAGGCCCAGTAGTCCCAGCGCATAAAGTCCCAGACTTTACGGCCGTGGTTCAATTGTTCAACAGTATATTCCTGTGCCACAACGCACTCCTCAGATAGACAGCTTTTTGACGCGCTTGCCGCCGTACAGCAGGTTCACGATGGCACGGGTGCCGACAATAGCGGTAAACATCGACGTTGCGACACCGATACCGGTAGTAATCGCAAAGCCTTTGATCGCGCCAGTACCCACTGCATACAGGATAAGAACCTTAATCAGTGTTGTTACGTTCGCATCGAAGATGGAGCTGAACGCCCCTTTGTAGCCTTCTTCAATCGCCTGCTGTACAGAACGACCGTTGCTCAGCTCTTCTTTGATACGTTCGTTTATCAGTACGTTGGCGTCGACCGCCACCGCAAGGGTTAGAACGATACCCGCAATCCCCGGCATGGTCAGCGTCGCCCCCGGCAGCAGGGACATGATACCGATGATCAGCACCAGGTTGGCAATCAGCGCGGAGGTCGCAATCAGGCCGAACTTCTTATAGAAGAAGATCATGAAGATGATGGACACCGCCAGACCGGCCAGACACGCTTCCAGACCCTGTTTGATGTTCTGCATACCCAGGGTTGGACCGATGGTACGTTCTTCAACAATCTGAATTGGCGCAATCAGCGCACCGGCACGCAGCAGCAGAGAGAGCTGACGCGCTTCGTTCGGGTTGCTGATACCGGTAATACGGAAGCTGTTACCCAGACGAGACTGGATGTTGGCGATGTTAATCACCTCTTCCTCTTTCACCAGCACGGCACGGCCATTGGCGTCTTTCTTACCGCTGTCTTTGTACTCCACGAACAGGGTCGCCATCGGCTTGCCGATGTTGTCCTTGGTGAAGTTAGACATGATGTTGCCACCTGCGCTATCCAGCGAGATGTTAACCTGCGGCTGGTTGTACTCATCCTGGCTTGAAGTGGAGTCGGTGATATGGTCACCGGTCAGGATCACGCGTTTGTACAGCACAACAGGCTGGCCTTCGCGGGTCTGTTTCACTTCAGAATCGCCCGGCACACGGCCTGAAGCCGCAGCAGCCTGGTCGACATTGGAGTTAACCAGACGGAACTCCAGGGTCGCCGTCGCGCCCAGAATCTCTTTCGCACGGGCGGTATCCTGGATACCCGGCAGTTCGACCACGATACGGTCAGCACCCTGACGCTGTACCAGTGGCTCAGCCACGCCCAGCTGGTTTACACGGTTACGCAGAATGTTAATGTTCTGCTGAACGGCGTATTCACGTGCTTCACTCAGACGCGCGTCGGTCATTACCGCACGCAGCTGGTTGCTGCCCTGAGAGGTGATCACCAGATCGCGGTGACGCTGAGACAGATACGTCACAGCCTGATCGCGTGCCGCGCTGTCGCGGAACGTGATGCTCAGGCCGTAGTTATCTTCTTTACGTACGGTGGTGTACGGAATGCCCTTATCGCGCAGATCGCTGCGCAGGCTGTCGATATTCTGTTCCTGTAGCTTGCCGAGCGCGGTATCCATATCCACTTCCATCAGGAAGTGAACGCCGCCACGCAGGTCAAGACCCAGTTTCATTGGCTCTGCGTTCAGCGCAGCCAGCCAGCGTGGGGTTGCAGGAGCAAGGTTAAGCGCCACGACATATTTATCACCCAGCACGCCCATCAGCGCTTCACGTGCGCGGAGCTGCGTGTCGGTGGTGTCGAAGCGAGCAAGAATTGCGCCCTCTTCCAGTGCCACAGACTTAGCGGTAATTTTTTCTTCTTGTAACGTTTTCTGGACCTGGATCAGCGTTTGCTCACTGGCGGCGACACCGCGCGCGCCAGTGATTTGAACGGCCGGATCCTCACCATACAGGTTGGGAAGCGCGTACAGCAGGCCGACGATAATCACGACGACCAGCATGATGTACTTCCACAAAGGATAACGGTTTAACACGGCAGTTCCCTTTGGGAAAAGTTGGGATTACAGCGCCTTCATGGTGCCTTTCGGCAGAACGGCAGCTACGAAGTCACGTTTGATAACCACTTCAGTGGTGTCGTTGAGGGCGATAGCAATGTAGCCGTTTTCCGCTACTTTGGTTACGCGACCCACCAGGCCACCATTGGTCAGGACTTCATCGCCCTTCGCGATGGAGTTCATCAGGTTTTTGTGCTCTTTAGTACGCTTCTGCTGTGGACGCAGGATCATGAAGTAGAAGATCAGACCGAACACAACCAGCATCAGAATCAGAGACATCGGGCTGCCCTGCGCTGGTGCACCCGTTGCTGCTACCGCATCAGAAATAAAAAAGCTCATTCAAATTCCCTCATTATTAAAATTAATCAACGTTCAACGGTGGAACATCCCGCCCCTGACGTTGGTAGAAATCGGTCACGAAGCTCTCTAATTTACCCTCTTCGATAGCCTTACGTAAACCAGCCATTAAGCGCTGATAATAACGAAGATTATGAATGGTATTGAGACGCGCCCCCAAAATCTCGTTGCAACGATCGAGATGATGCAGATACGCGCGAGAATAATTGCGACAGGTATAGCAATCGCACTCGGAATCGAGCGGGCTGGTGTCACTCTTATGCTTCGCGTTACGGATTTTCACCACGCCATCGGTAACGAACAAATGACCGTTACGCGCGTTTCGGGTTGGCATAACGCAGTCGAACATATCAATGCCGCGACGTACGCCTTCCACCAGATCTTCTGGTTTACCCACACCCATCAGGTATCGTGGTTTATCCGCCGGGATTTGCGGGCAGACATGCTCCAGAATGCGGTGCATGTCTTCCTTCGGCTCACCCACAGCCAAACCGCCGACAGCGTAGCCATCAAAGCCTATCTCTACCAGACCTTTAACCGAGATATCGCGTAAATCTTCGTAAACGCTGCCCTGAATAATGCCGAACAGCGCATTTTTGTTTTGCAGGGCGTCAAAACGGTCGCGGCTACGCTTCGCCCAACGCAGGGACATCTCCATGGAACGCTTGGCGTAGTCCCAGTCCGCCGGGTATGGCGTACATTCGTCGAAGATCATTACGATATCGGAGCCGAGATCGTACTGAATCTCCATGGATTTTTCCGGATCGAGGAAGATTGGATCGCCGTTGATCGGGTTACGGAAGTGTACGCCCTGCTCAGTGATCTTACGGATATCGCCCAGGCTGAAGACCTGGAAACCGCCGGAGTCGGTGAGGATCGGGCCTTTCCACTGCATGAAATCGTGCAGGTCGCCGTGGAGCTTCATGATCTCCTGACCCGGACGCAGCCACAGGTGGAAGGTGTTGCCGAGGATAATCTGTGCGCCAGTGGCTTCAACTTCTTCCGGCGTCATTCCTTTTACGGTGCCGTACGTGCCCACAGGCATAAACGCGGGGGTTTCTACCACGCCGCGATCAAACACCAGACGACCGCGACGCGCGCGGCCATCGGTGGTATCGAGTTCAAATTTCATTTTTTCTCCGACGTCAGAAAAACAGTCCAACGTTGTAATACGGTGCCGCGGACTTATTCCCCGACACGCTCATTCAAAGCCTGCGGATTGTACGTGATAAACATCGCGTCACCGTAGCTAAAAAAGCGATATTTTTGTTCTACCGCAGACTTGTAGGCGTTCATCGTATGCTGATACCCCGCAAACGCGGAAACCAGCATAATCAACGTCGATTCAGGCAGATGGAAGTTGGTCACCAGTGCATCAATGACTTTGTACTGATAGCCCGGGTAGATAAAGATCTGCGTATCGCCAAAGAACGGCTCAATCAGCTCGCTTTTCGCGGCCTGCGCAGCGCTCTCAAGGGAACGTACCGACGTTGTACCGACGGCCACGACGCGATTACCGCGCGCTTTCGCCGCCAGCACCGCATCCACAACCTCCTGTGGCACTTCGGCATACTCAGAGTGCATGATGTGGTCTTCGATGCTGTCCACGCGCACCGGCTGGAAGGTGCCTGCACCAACGTGCAGCGTCACGAAGGCCATCTCAATGCCCTTGGCGCGCAGCTTTTCCAACAGCTGTTCATCAAAGTGCAGGCCCGCCGTTGGCGCCGCCACCGCGCCAGGCTTCTGGCTGTAGACGGTCTGATACAGCTCGCGGTCGGCCTCTTCGTCCGGGCGCTCAATATACGGCGGCAGCGGCATGTGGCCGATAGCGTTCAGGATGTCGAGCACCGTGCGCTCGTCGTTGAATTCCACTTCAAATAGCGCGTCGTGACGCGCGGTCATGGTCGCTTTGATGCTCTCGTCATCCCCCAGCAGCAGTTCAGCGCCCGGCTTCGGCGCTTTGGAGGCGCGAATATGTGCCAGAATACGTTTATCATCGAGCATACGTTCGACCAGCACCTCAATCTTACCGCCGCTGGCTTTACGGCCAAACAGACGCGCCGGGATCACGCGGGTATTGTTAAAGACCAGCAGATCGCCAGGGTTGAGCTTGTCGAGCAGATCGGTGAAAGTACCGTGCGTCAGCGCGCCCGTTGGCCCGTCCAGTGACAGCAAGCGACAGCTGCTACGCTCAGGCATGGGGTAGTGAGCAATCAGGGATTCAGGTAGTTCAAAGGAGAAATCGGCGACGCGCATGACGTATACTCGTGACTTAAAAACAGGCGGCATAGTCTAGTGCTCACACCCTTTTGCTGCAACAACTAGCCGCCACCGGACAACGAAAACGCATGAATTTTCTCGCTCATCTGCATCTCGCTCATCTCGCGGACAGCTCCCTCTCCGGCAATTTGCTGGCCGATTTTGTACGCGGCAACCCCGCGGAAGCGTACTCCCCTGAGGTTGTCGACGGGATTTTTATGCACCGCCGCATCGACGTGCTGACCGATAACCTGCCGGAAGTGACGGAAGCCAAAGCCTGGTTCCGCCCCGAAACCCGACGCGTGGCGCCGATCACGCTCGACGTCATGTGGGATCATTTCCTGTCGCGCCACTGGTCCCGGCTGTCGCCTGATATGTCGCTGCCTGAGTTTGTGCGCTACGCCCACGCGCAGGTGTCGATCATTTTGCCGGACTCCCCGCCGCGCTTTGTGAATCTGAATAACTATCTCTGGTCTGAACGCTGGCTGGAGCGATACCGCGAGATGGATTTCATTCAGAACGTCCTGAACGGCATGGCGAGCCGTCGACCGCGTCTGGACGCGCTGCGCGACTCATGGCATGACCTGGATGAACATTATGATGCGCTGGAAACCCGCTTCTGGCAGTTCTACCCGCGTATGATGACGCAGGCGAAAAATAAAGAACTGTGAAGTCGGTTCGATTGATAGGTAAAAGCTGGTGGAACGATTGTTACCACCTCTTTGTCTTATTCCCGTACTGCCTCTATACTGGCCCGCGTTGCGTTCCAAATAACCTTAGTATCTACAGGAGAATCATATGGTTCTGGTAACTCGTCCGGCTCCGGATTTTACAGCTGCCGCCGTTCTGGGCAATGGTGAAATCGTTGAAAACTTCAACTTCAAACAGCACACCAACGGTAAAGCGACCGTTCTGTTCTTCTGGCCAATGGACTTCACTTTCGTTTGCCCGTCTGAGCTGATCGCGTTCGACAAACGTTACGAAGAATTCCAGAAGCGTGGCGTGGAAGTGGTTGGCGTCTCCTTCGACTCTGAATTTGTACACAACGCATGGCGTAACACCCCTGTCGAAAACGGCGGCATCGGTGCAGTGAAATACGCGATGGTTGCGGACATCAAACGCGAAATCCAGCAGGCTTACGGTATCGAACATCCGGACGCTGGCGTTGCACTGCGTGGTTCTTTCCTGATCGACGCGAACGGCATCGTTCGTCACCAGGTTGTGAACGATCTGCCGCTGGGTCGTAACATCGACGAAATGCTGCGCATGGTTGACGCGCTCCAGTTCCACGAAGAGCATGGTGAAGTGTGCCCGGCTCAGTGGGAAAAAGGTAAAGAAGGTATGGCGGCTTCCCCAGACGGCGTAGCTAAATACCTGTCTGAGAACGTATCCAGCCTGTAATCGGCACGGTTTACCAAAAAACCCGCGAATACGCGGGTTTTTTTATGGCTTATGCTGCGCCGTCTT
The DNA here is from genome assembly GCF_046054285.1 of Enterobacter sp. DN. Classification (NCBI taxonomy): domain Bacteria; kingdom Pseudomonadati; phylum Pseudomonadota; class Gammaproteobacteria; order Enterobacterales; family Enterobacteriaceae; genus Enterobacter; species Enterobacter sp. DN. The sequence continues at coordinate 112,825 of NZ_JBJJTG010000011.1, read as the reverse complement.
TTTTTACCTCGCGCCAGATGCGCCATGCCATACCCGCAAGCACCATCACCCCCGCAATCAGTACGCCCCAGACCATCAGCGTTTTCATTCTGCTTTCCTGCTCAGCCGCAGACGTCGCGGTTAAACGCGCCTCGCCACCCAGCGGGACAGGTTCCAGCGTATCCGCCATCGGCAGGGCTGCCAGATCGTAGGTTTTACGCAGTTCGGTCGGGATCAGCATATCCGTCTCCACGCTCGCCGGTTTCGCAGCCCCGTTCCCCCACGCGAGCAGGTACGGCCCCTTCCCCTGCGCGTTAAACACCAGATCGTAGCGCACGCGTTGCCCGGTCACGCCAGGCAGGTTCTCAGGCAAACGCGCATTGAGGGTCTTGATTTTTACCGCCTCGACCAGCCCGCCAGGGAGCGGAACAGGTTCAGACGTTTTGCCGCCGAGCTGGTAGATCACCTCTTTTTTCAGCGTATGCCACCGATCCTTATCCGCCTCCCGCCAGGCTATTTCTGCCGGGAGAACACCGTCGCCATTCAGCATGAAGCCGATCGCACTCAGAGGCTGCGGATGTTTCCAGCGCCACACGGCTTCGCTTTCGGATAACCGCTCCCCCTCTCCCGCCAGGCTAATGTGCTCAGATTCCGGCTGTTCAGTCGCGTTAATCGCGTTGACGCCGGTTAACGTCAGGGCAGAACGCCCCGTGTTCAGCACCAGCAGCAGATAACGATTCGCCTCAGGCGATAACACCAGATCGGTATCGATGCGGTCGAGCTTCAGGCGATCCTGTCCACTCATCACGTCCAGCAGGGGCATCTCTTCGCGCAGGGTATACCAGTTTTTCAGATCCTCGCTGTAATAGACCGATGCCGTCCCCTGCCACGAGCCCTGCGGCGTGTCCCAGAAAAGCTGGAGCTGAGAGAGCGGAACCTCCGTCGCGTTTTCCGGCAGGGTCAGCAGATAGTGCTGTCCGGCAGCCGCCGCGTGTTGCCCTTCCAGCACAATTTCCACGCCGTTTCTGGCCCGTAGCATAATTTTATCGCCGCTGTCCTCTTCTCCGCCCGGCGAGGCGTTAAGCGCAAAGAGGCGCAGCGCCGTGGTGGTCGGTGCCGGCTGCGGACGCGTCGTGGTAACCAGGCTGAACGGTACCGGCTCGCCCGACTGATTAAACACGCGCACGTCGCGCAGATCGGGCGATGTGCTCTGCTGATAAACCGCCAGCGGCAGCATGACCCGATACCACGGCGAAGAGGCAGAGGTATCAAGGGACAGGCCATAGGCATAATCCCGCGGGGATTCCGCTGGCGCGCCCTCGCAGAATGCCGGACCGGCCACGGCCAGCAGTGCCGCACAAACAACCGCGTTCATCCATTTCATTTTTCTTCTCCTGCTTTAGGCGGTAGCGGCGAGAAATAGCCCACAATCAGGACCAGGATCGCCACGCCAATAAACGCGACGGCGCGCGCCAGGCCGCCACCGCCCGCGCTGTCCACCAGCATCAGTTTGAGCATGACCACCCCCAGTAGCGCCGCACCGCCAAGCCACTGCTGACGGGAGGCGTGACGGGTGGCGCGGATCATGACCACCAGCGCGCACAACATCCAGAACAGGGCAAAGGTGGTCTGGATAAGCCGCGAATGCCACAACGACTCCCAATTCCAGGCCACCTCGCCGTACCACGCCAGCGCGCGCAGCAATGCGCCGTTAAGCCACCAGAAACCCAGGGCCATCAGCACAACGGCGGGCCACGGACGGGACTGCGCAAGCGATGCCGGATAGTAGCGATCCACTTCCCGATAAAACACCACCAGCCCCAGCAGCGCGAACGCCGCCCCTTCCTCAAGCGGGTTCACCAGCGGCAGCCATGTCTGTTGATAGACCACACCGTCCTGCAAATTGGTCACGACCAGCAATACCACCAGCGCCACAACCACAGGGATCACGGCAAGGCAGGCGTAGAGCGCAGGCCATACCCGGAACGGCCACCCGCGACGCCGTACGGCCGCGGAGAGCGCCATAATCACCCCACCGCCGACAGCCATCGCAATGCCGCTTCCCCAGGCCGCCATGCCCCACGGCAGGGAGCGGGCAAACCAGTAAAGCTCGGCGGCTATAGCGAGTAAAATCATCCACACCAGCGACAGATGCAGCCCCATTGAGATGCGCGGCAGAAGTTTATCTTCGTCGCGCCGCAGCAGCATCAGGGCGGCAGGCAGCGCAATAGCCCAGGCCAGATTTGCCCAGCTGGCCGCCAGGATTTGCTGTTGCCAGATCTGATACAGCACCATCAGCAGCATCACCGGCCACAGCAGCCATTTGCTGGCATCCAGCTCCCGCCACGCCAGACGAGCGGCGGCCTGCCGCCATCCCCAGGCCGACGCCGCCGTCAGCGCCAGCACGCCTGCCAGAACCGATAACTCCTGCTTCAGGAACAGCTGAGATGCGCCCAGCTGCGCCACTAACCAGAACAGCAGCCCACCGCCCAGCAATGCCCAACTGCCCGGCTGCGCGATTTTCTGCCACAGCCAGGCCGCAGCAAGCCAGCAAAGACTGAGCACTGCGAAAATAAGCAGCAGGCTCAACGAGGTGACGCCGTCCATTTGCGCCCATATCGCGCTGCCGAGCGCCAGCACCAGCAGCGCCGTCCCGCTATAGCTCATGCGCCGCTGCTGCTGTTGCACGCCCAGCCAGAGAATACCCAGCCCCTCCAGCGCCCAGGCCATCGCCGTCCAGCGCGCTGAAAGCGCCAGCGGAATGGCAAGCGTGGCAAACCCGCCGCCGATCGCCAGCGCCGCCATAACCAGTGGCCGCCCGACAGACGGATAGCGTCGCAGTGCGAGAAACGCCAGTGAGAGATAAAACGCACCATAGCCCAGCGCGCTGAGCGCAGGGCCGTACGTCCAGTGAGACGTCATGCCATACTGCATCCCAAAACCAATCAGCGGCGGAGCAAACAGCAGTGCACCGTCAATAATCTGTTTGCCTTTTTCCTGCGCCCGCAGCGACAGCGCCACGCTAAACACGCCAAAAATAAGCGTATTGGCAATCAGGAACAGCTGACAGATAGCATAGTCTTCCGGCTGGTAGTCGCTCAGCCCCCATACCCCGCCAACGCCAAACGTGAAGAGCAGCCCGAGCAGGTTGAGCTCGCGCCAGTGCTGCCAGATGCTGATGGCGAGAATGCCGATGGAAAGCAGGAGATAGAAGGAGAACAGCGCCACAAAGCTGCCGCCTCCGGTAGACAACAGCAGCGGCGCAAGGTATCCGCCGAGGCTCGCCAGCATGGCAAGGCTCAGTGCCTTTTGCAGCACGGCCAGCCCGACGCTCGCCGCGCAAATCACCACCAGCAGCGCAAACGCCAGCGTCATCGGCAGCATTTGCCACAGCCGGAATGCGCCAAAGACGGTCAGATAAAGCACGCCGGTCGCCCCGCCCTGGAGGATCAGCGCGTAGATCCGCTGCCTGTGCCGCAGCCGCCATCCCACGGCCAGCAGAACCATGGCAAACAGCGCCGTGGCGGCAAGACGCAGCTCAAGCGGAAACAGTGAATGTTCAACGGTATAGCGCAGCAGGAAAGAGAGGCCGAGGAAGAGCAGTACAATCCCCAGTTTTGCCAGCGGATTGCCCTGCATAAACCAGCGCGTCAGCGAGGACAGGATGCCGCCAAAGGCGGAAGGCCGTTTTGCCGCCGGTACAAGCGCTGGTTCTGCTTCAGTGACGGGCGGTTCGGGACGCCAGGGATCGACAGGTGCGGTAACGGCTTCTGCCACCGACGCTGGCGTCTCCACCGGCGCGGCGGCCTGCACCGGCTCCGGCAGTTTCTCAGCGACACCGCGCTGCTCAAGCGCCTCAATGCGCTGGCGAAGCCGGGCAATCTCCTGCCGCGCCGCCGTGCTTCGGTTAAAACCTATCACCGCGAGCACGGGTGCCACGACCAGCGCAAAAACCAGGAACAAACAGCCAAGGATGTAAAGCTCGTCCATGTTTCCACCTTCACCGTAAACGATCCGCTAAGATTGACACAAATCGTTGCATTTGCGCCATCTTAAAAGGTGAAAACCATTCTGCCTGCGCTTAGCTGCCGAACCAGACCCCAGCGGAAATCGCGGGCAGCGTGAGCACGCTCTCCTGGAACGTCGGTTTACCCTCTTTGATCTTCCACGTTTTACCGGCCAGCAGCGGTGAATCTTCCAGCACCACTTCACACGCCTCGCCCCGGTTGATCGCCACCAGCACGCGCTGCTGGTTATAGACGCGGACAAACACCACTACGTTATCGTGGGCGTACATCACCTGACAGCCCCCGTAGCGCAGGGCCTGACTCTGCCTGCGCAGCGTCGCCATACGCTGGTACAGGCTGAACAGATCCTGATCCTGTTTTTCACTCTCCCACGGGAAGGTTTTACGGCAGAACGGATCGTTATTCCCCTCCAGCCCCACTTCATCGCCATAGTAGATGCAGGGTACGCCCGGCCAGGTAAAGAGCCAGGTCACCGCCAGCGGCAGACGCGCCACATCTTTACCCAGCAATGATTTAAAGCGCGCGGTATCATGGCTGTCGAGCTGGTTAAACATCCGCAGCTGCTGCTGATGCGACAGGCCAGCGCGATAGTTTTCCATCCACGCCATGCAGGTTTCGGCGTCGATATGCTGCGGATCGTAAGAGATATCGGTGTTAGCGAGGAAACCCCACAGCGGGAAGGTGAAGCCGCGATAGTTCATCGCCGCGTCTTCTGCATCAGCCTGCAACCACTGACGCGCGTCGCCAAAGTGCTCCCCGAAGACGAACGCTTCCGACCGGGCCGCTTTTGCCGACCGGGTAATGGCGGCGACATGCTGAAGGTTATTCCGCGCCCCGCCTGATTCACCCAGCATATGCACCACGTCCAGCCGCCAGCCGTCCATGTTCCACGGCGCTTTCAGCCAGTGGCGCACGATGCTGTCGTCGTCGCCGTAGATCTCATTCACCAGCGATGGCGACTGGAAATCGAGCTTCGGCAGGCTCGGGTAGCCCAGCCAGTCCAGGGCGCGGCCATTCTCATCAAAACTGTACCAGTCACGCTGCGGTGAGTCCGGATTATGGCATGCGCCGCCCATCGACTGATTGTGACGGTCAAACCACGCGTGAGAATCACCGCTGTGATTGAACACGCCATCAAGGATCAGGCGCATACCCTCTTTTTGCGTGTTGTGCCGCAGCCGCAGCAGCGCCTCGTCACCGCCAAATTGCTCGTCAACGTGGCGGTAGTCCTGCGTATCGTATTTGTGCACGCTTGGCGCTTTAAACACCGGGTTCAGGTACAGCGCCGTGACGCCGAGCTTTTTCAGGTACGGCAGCTTTTCGCTGATACCGTCGAGATCGCCGCCGTAAAAGGTCGATCCCCCCGCCTGGGCGGTCAGCGGCTCGTCCCATTTTTTTAGAATGATGTCGTGACCGACCGCATGATGGTAATAAACCTTGTCCTGATCGGCGGTGCGCTTTTCGCTGCGCGCAAAGCGGTCCGGGAAAATCTGGTAAAAGACCTGATCGTTAACCCACTGCGGGCCGTTATCCGGGTGATCCACGGCAAACTGCTCCAGCCTGGCCGGAGGGAATCGGCTGAAGCCCTGCGGGGTAAACCACAGCTGCCGGTTGTTCCACAGCAGCTTGAAGCCGTAGCGGCGACGCGGCTGCCCACTGCGCAAATCGATATTTGCCCGCCACGCCGTGACGCCCGGCTGCGGCTGACTGCGCACTTTGTGCATTTTCAGCGACGTTTCTTCGTTATCCACTTCGGCGCGCAGGGTCACGCGTTCAGGCTGATTGTCCCCTGCCAGCCAGAGCGTAATCACAAGGTTGTCTTTGTTTTGCTTAACAAATGGGGCAACCGGAAGGTGCCAGGCGTTTAACATCACGAATCCCCTTTGATGAAATTGACGTCACCTTGCCACAGGGTGATTAAAGATAGCTCATCGTGTTCGGGATTATTGGGGGAGGAGAACGGAGGAGGAGATTTTTTCCAGGGCAAAAGGGAGTGTAGGCCGGGTAAGCGCAGCGCCACCCGGCATTTTTACCTTACTGTGCTTCCGCCAGCTGACGATCGCGGCGACATTTAAACATCCAGCCCACCAGCAGCAGGACGATCCACGCGAAGCCCACGTACAGGGAAATACGGGTATCCGGGTGATAACCAATCAGGCCAATGATGAAGACCAGGAAGATGAGACCGACAATGGTCGTTGGCACGCCGCCCGGCACTTTAAACTTCAGCGCTTTGGCCTCTTCTGGCGACAGGCGGCGACGGAACGCAATCTGCGACAGCAGGATCATGATCCACACCCACACCGTCGCAAAGGTCGCCAGTGACGCAATCACCAGGAAGACGTTCTCCGGCATGATGTAATTCAGGTAAACCGAGAACAGCAGCGCCACGGTCATGACCAGCACCGTTACCCACGGGGTGCCGCGACGCGACGTTTTGGCAAACACCTTCGGCGCACTGCCCTGCTCCGCCATGCCATGCAGCATACGACCCACGCCGAACACGTCACTGTTGATGGCCGACAGCGAGGCGGTCAGTACCACAAAGTTGAGAATGCTGGCGGCAAACGCAATGCCCATATGCTGGAAAGTCAGGACAAACGGGCTGCCGTTGGTGCCCACCTGGTTCCACGGGTAGATGGACATAATCACAAACAGCGTGCCCACGTAGAACACCAGAATACGCATCGGCACCGAGTTGATGGCGCGCGGAATGGACTTCTCCGGATCTTTCGCTTCCCCGGCGGTGATGCCGATAATCTCAATACCGCCATAGGCGAACATGACCATCTGAAGCGACATGACCATCCCGAGCCAGCCGTTGCTGAAGAAGCCGCCGTTGCTCCACAGGTTATGGATGCCGGTTGGCTGCCCACCGTTGCCGATACCCCAGATGATGATGCCGAAACCGGCGAGGATCATGATGATAATGGTCGCGACCTTGAAGAAGGAGAACCAGAACTCCAGCTCGCCAAACACCTTCACGCTCATCAGGTTAACGGCGCAGATGATCAGCACCACGCTCAGGACCCAGATCCAGTGCGGCACGGCGGGGAACCAGACCCCCATATAGATGCCAAACGCCGTCACATCGGCAATGGCGACAATCAGGATTTCGAAGCAGTAGGTCCAGCCGGTGATAAACCCGGCCAGCGGGCCTAAGTTTTCTTGTGCGTAGCGGGAGAAGGAACTGGCAGACGGGTTGTGAACCGACATCTCCCCCAGCGCACGCATGATGATATAGGCCGCCACGCCGCCGATGATGTAGGCCAGCAGAACGCTTGGACCGGCCATTTTGATGGCATCTGCCGAGCCATAAAAAAGACCGGTGCCGATAGCCGAGCCCAGCGCCATAAAGCGGATGTGGCGGGTGCTCAATCCACGTTTAAGTTTGTTAGTGCTTTCCATTAAAATCTTGCCATTCAACACGAAAAAAACAAAAAACCACGGGGCCTTAAGCCCCGTGGTTAAACAATTTGTTGCCGTTGATTAATGGGCGTTGGATGTCACCTGACGCCCTGCCGCACGGTCCCAGATAATCGCCAGAACCAGCGCTACAACGGAAGGCATCAGCCAGGCCAGGCCCTGCTCGGACAGCGGCAGACGCTGTGTCCAGGCTGGCAGGATTTCTGCAAATGCTGATGCTTTGATCCCGTCTAGGATACCAAAAATCAGGCTGATAAACATGGCCGGCGCAATAATTCGCGTCGAGTTATGCCACCACGGGCGGGTGAAGCTCAGCACCACCAGCACGATACATGGCGGATAGATCGCCGTCAGCACCGGAATTGACACCTGAATCAGGTGGCTCAGACCGAGGTTTGACACCGCCATGGAGAAGATGCCGAGGATAAACACCAGCGTGCGGTAAGAGAGCGGCAGATACTGGGCGAAGAACTCCGCGCAGGCGCAGGTCAGACCCACCGCCGTCACCAGACAGGCCAGGAAAATCAGCGCCGCCAGCAGCATGCTGCCTGCACCACCAAAGGTATGCTGCACGTAAGCATGCAGGATCGCCGCGCCGTTTGCGTTCTGATCGACCAGCGTTGCGCTATCTGAGCCCAGACGGAACAGCGCCAGATACAGCAGCGTCAGGCCGACACCGGCCATCAGGCCAGCCCAGATGGTGTAGCGAGTCAGCAGACGCGCTTCGGTCACCCCGCGGGAACGCGCGGCGTTAACGATAACGATACCAAACACCATCGCACCGAGCGTATCCATTGTCAGATAGCCGTTCACGAAACCGTTTGAGAACGCCGCGTTCTGATAAGCGTCCATCGCGGAGCTGATGGGCCCCGCAGGCCAGACGATGGCCGCAACCGCCAGCACGATCAGCGCCACAATTTTCAGCGGAGCCAGGAAGTTACCCACGGTATCCAGCAGTTTGCCGGGATAGAGAGAAACCAGAATCACGATGGCGAAGTAAATGAGGCTGTAAATAAACAGCGGCATCGCGCCGTCACCGGTCAGCGGGGCGATACCCACTTCAAAGGAGACGGTCGCCGTACGCGGGGTCGCGAACAGCGGGCCAACGGCCAGATAGCAGACGGTTGCCAGCAGAACGCCAGCCACTTTGCCAATCGGGGTGCTGAGGCTGTCCACACCGCCACCGACTTTCGCCAGCGCGATAACGGTCAGTACCGGCAGGCCCACGGCAGTAAGCAGGAAGCCAAACGCAGCCGTCCAGACGTGTTCACCCGCCTGTAAGCCAACCATTGGAGGAAAAATGATGTTACCTGCGCCAACGAACAGCGCAAATGTCATAAAGCCCAGCGCGATAATGTCACGCGATTTCAAGTGATGGGTCATAAAACCTTACTGCCTGTGGATGTGGTGTTGAATACGTTGAGATTTTCGCCATCCCTCACGGGACGATACAGCGGAAAATTTGCTCAATTTCAGCGGGATATGCTCCCGTCCTGGCGTGGCGAAGAATAGTTTTTCGATTTACCACGCAAATACAGTCGGTCTGACAGTATATGGGGGGCAATTTAAACGCTTATAACGTTTAAAGGCAAGAAGGGATCGTAAAACCAGAACAATATGCCAGCATGAAAATTCAGACCAAAATAATATGCCATGTATAAGAAAAACTCATGGCTAATCATGCGAACAAAAAAGCACCAGCCGTATAATATTCATCCGCGTTTCGCTTGACTGCAAAGCAAACGGGCCAGCAATCGCTGGCCCGTGGAAAGGTAGCCTGACACATCTGCCGTCAGGCGCTTTTTTTGGCAATTAATCGTTCCGGAATCACGAAGCTAAAGCGCGTGCCCTTACCCAGGGTGCTTTCGATATTGAGCCGGCTTTCGTGGTGGCTGACGGCATGCTTCACAATTGCCAGTCCCAGTCCGCTCCCGCCGGTCTGCCGCGAGCGCGCCTTATCCACCCGGTAGAATCGTTCGGTGAGACGCGGGAGGTGCTCGGGCCCAATCCCCGGCCCGTTGTCCTCGACGCTAAACTCAGCGCCCGCCGGGGTATGCTGCCAGCACACCGCGATATGCGTTCCTTTCGGGGTATGATTCACGGCGTTATAGACCAGGTTTGAGATAGCGCTTCGCAGCTCATCTTCACTGCCGAGCACTTTCAGCGTGTTATCAACGTCAAAACTCAGGGTGTGCTGATTATGACTCAGCGTTTGGGCTTCGCGCTCCACCACCCGCAACATCATCGGCACATCAATGATGTCGTTTAGCGCCAGCGACGGGGCAGCCTCAATCTTTGAAAGCGTCAGCAGCTGTTTGACCAGCCCTTCCATGCGGAACGTCTGCTCCCGCATGGTATGCAGTGCTTTCTCACGCGGCGCCCCCTCAAGCGTTTGCTCCTGCATCATCTCCAGGTAGCCCTGAAGCACCGTCAACGGCGTACGCAGCTCGTGGCTGACGTTGGCAAAGAAGTTACGTCTCGCGCCCTCAAGCTGGTGCATCTGGGTAACGTCCCGCGCCACCATCAGCCACTGCCGATCGCTGTAGGGCATCACGCGGATTTCCAGATGGCGACCGTTATTGAGCTTCAGATTGTGCGGGCGCGAAAAATCCCGCTTTTTCAGATACAGCGTGAACTCGGGATAACGCAGAAGGTTCAGGATGTTCTGACCATTATCATCCGGCCAGCGCAGGCCCAGCAGCTGTTGCGCGAGGCCATTACACCAGAAGATTGTCCCTTCTTCTGTCGTCAGGATCACCGCGTCCGGCAGCGACTCCGCACCGCTACGAAAGCGTTTGATCAGGCTTCCCAGCTCACGACGGCGCTTTTTGTTACGCATCTGCATCTGGTGCAGGCCGTAGAGTAGCGGTTCCCAGCTCCCGCTTCCCGGCGGGGGTGTCATACTTCTGTCGACCCACAGCCACCAGGAGAGACGCAGTAAATTCCAGAAATGCCAGACGAGCAATCCCGTCACGGCCACCAGTAAAAACCACGGCAGATAGCCAAAGATAGCCCCCAGAATGAGGGCCGGAATACAACATAAGATCAGTTCAAAGACGAGCCTTTTCCATGACAGACGTTCCAGCACGCGTCACACTCCTGTCATTGTTCAGAAACGGGTCGAGAAACGATAACCCGTGCCGCGGACCGTCTGTACCATGCGATCGTGGCCGCTCAGTTCCAGTGCTTTACGCAGGCGGCGAATATGGACGTCAACCGTTCGGTCTTCGACATAGACGTTAGTTCCCCAGACGTTATTCAGCAACTGTTCGCGGCTGTAAACGCGCTCCGGGTGGGTCATAAAGAAGTGCAGGAGTTTAAATTCGGTCGGTCCCATATCGAGGGGATTTTCACCGGTCATGACCCGGTGTGAGGTAGGATCCAGGCTCAGCCCCTGCATCTCAATCACCTCTTCCACCGCCATCGGTGAAATACGGCGCATCACGGCTTTGATACGCGCCACCAGCTCTTTCGGGGAGAACGGTTTAGTGATGTAATCGTCCGCGCCGGTTTCCAGACCGCGCACGCGATCCTCTTCCTCGCCGCGCGCCGTCAGCATTACCACCGGGATATCGCGGGTCATCGCCTCGCGTTTGATATGCTTGATAAACTGCAATCCGGAACCGCCAGGCAGCATCCAGTCCAGCAGGATCAGATCGGGCCAGGGTTCATTCAGCTGGTTCACCGCGCTGTCATAATCTTCCGCTTCAACCGGCTGGAAGCCATTTTGTTCAAGCACGAAGCACACCATTTCACGGATCGGAGCTTCATCTTCTACGACCAGAATACGTCTCGCCATACTTTGCCCTGTCTTATCGTATTTAAGTTACAAGTCTGTAATGCGGCGTCATTATGCGTCAGATTTATGACAGATTTATGAAAAACATTACCACTATAAATAGCAAACTGTTGTTTTATTACAGCGGTTATTTTCCGTTCCCCGAACGTTTATAATCCTGCTTTCTTATTATTGCCACGGATCTTTTATGCGCATACTTCACACCTCAGACTGGCACCTGGGTCAAAATTTTTACAGCAAAAGCCGCGCCGCGGAACATGAAGCGTTCCTGAACTGGCTGCTGGAGACGGCTCAGGCTCACGAGGTGGACGCGATTATTGTGGCGGGCGACATTTTTGATACCGGATCGCCGCCGAGCTATGCGCGTGAGCTGTACAACCGTTTTGTGGTCAACCTCCAGCAAACCGGTTGTCACCTGGTGATTGTCGCCGGAAACCATGACTCGGTGGCGACGCTGAATGAATCCCGCGATATTCTGGCGTTCCTCAATACCACCGTGGTGGCCAGCGCCGGACACGCGCCGCAGATCCTGAAAAAACGCGACGGCACGCCGGGCGCAGTGCTGTGCCCAATTCCGTTTTTACGCCCGCGCGATATCGTGCAAAGCCAGGCAGGTCTGTCCGGCAGCGAAAAACAGCAGCATCTGTTGCAGGCCATCACCCGCTATTATCACCAGCAACATACGGAAGCCTGCGCCCTGCGCGGCGATCAGGCCATTCCGATCATTGCCACCGGACACCTCACCACCGTCGGAGCCAGTAAGAGTGATGCGGTGCGCGAGATCTATATCGGTACGCTGGACGCGTTTCCGGCGCAAAACTTCCCCCCCGCCGACTACATTGCCCTCGGGCATATTCACCGGGCGCAGATCATCGGCGGCTGCGAGCATATCCGCTACTGCGGCTCGCCCATTTCGCTCAGTTTTGACGAAACGGGCAAAGCCAAATCCGTGCATCTGGTGAGCTTCACCGGAGGCAAACTCAGCGCCGTTGAGACGCTTGAGGTGCCGGTCACCCAGCCGCTGGCGGTGCTGAAAGGCGATCTGGCCGCTATTACCGCTCAGCTTGAGCAGTGGCGCGGCGCAGCGCTTAATCCCCCCGTCTGGCTCGATATCGAAATCACCACCGACGACTACCTGTACGATATGCAGCGTAAAATACAGACGCTGACGGAAGACCTTCCCGTGGAGGTGCTGCTGGTACGCCGCAGCCGCGAGCAGCGCGAGAACATACTGCTCAACGCCCAGCGTGAAACGCTTAGCGAACTTCGGGTTGAAGAGGTGTTCGCGCGGCGGCTTGCGCATGAAGAGGTGGACGAGGCCAGACGCACCAGGCTTAACGAGCTGTTTGCCCAGACCCTGCATTCCCTCCATGACGAGGACGAAAACGCATGAAAATTCTGAGCCTGCGCCTGAAAAATCTGAATTCGCTAAAGGGTGAGTGGAAAATTGATTTCACCGCGGAGCCGTTCGCCAGCAACGGGCTGTTTGCCATCACCGGCGCAACCGGCGCGGGTAAAACCACGCTGCTGGATGCCATCTGCCTGGCGCTTTACCACGAAACGCCGCGTCTTAATAAGGTCTCTCAGGCGCAAAACGACCTGATGACGCGCGATACCGCCGAATGCCTGGCGGAAGTAGAATTTGAGGTCAAAGGCGTTGCTTATCGCGCTTTCTGGAGCCAGAACCGCGCCCGCAACCAGCCGGACGGGAACTTACAGGCACCGCGCGTTGAGCTGGCCCGCTGCGAAGACGGCAAAATTCTGGCCGACAAAGTCACGGATAAGCTGGAACAAACCGCCGCGCTTACCGGGCTGGACTATGGTCGCTTTACCCGCTCGATGTTGCTCTCTCAGGGGCAGTTTGCCGCCTTCCTGAATGCGAAACCGAGCGATCGCGCAGAGCTGCTGGAGGAACTGACCGGCACGGAAATTTACGGCCAGATTTCCGCCATGGTTTTTGAAAAACACAAAGCGGCACGTAACGCGCTGGAGGTGTGCGAAGCGCAGGCCGCAGGGGTTGTGCTGCTGAGCGAGGAACAGCAGCAGCACTTGCAGCAAAGTTTGCAGGCACTTACTGACGAAGAAAAAGTCCTGCTGGCACAGCAGCAAAGCCAACAGAAAGATTTTCAGTGGCTTACGCGTAACGACGAACTGATACGTGAGCAGCAGCGTGCAGCCGCTTCGCAGCAGCAGGCGCAACAGGCTCTGACGGACGCCGCGCCCCAACTGGCGAAGCTCAAGCTGGCGCAGCCCGCCGCCCAGCTACGTCCGCTATGGGAGTATCAGCAGGAGCAGACCACCCGCCTGGCGCAGACAACAGAGCGAATTGTTGAAGTAAATACTCGCTTACTCGACAGAGCGGCGCAGCGCTCGCGTATTCGCAACGGTGCACTGCGCAACCGTGAACAGTTGCAGACAGAGCATACGGTACTGACGCAGTGGCTGACCGAACACGATCGTTTCCGTCAGTGGGGGCAGGAAATTGCCGGCTGGCGGGCGCATTTTAGGCAGCTAAATCGCGATAAAAATCAGCTTGTTGCCCAGTCAGCGCGCATGGCTGAGCTTCGTCAGAAGCTGGCTGAGATGCCTGAAAGTACGTTGATGCTGACGGCTGAGGATCTCGCGACGGCAATGGAGCAACAGGCGCAATCGCGGGCGCTCCGCCAGCGTCTGACAGCGCTTCACGCTCGCTATCAGCCGCTGCAAAAACGGCTGCGCCATAATGCGGAAAGCGTGCAGAAAGCGCAGGCTGAGCAGGCTAAGCTCAATGAAACGCTGATCCTGCGGCGTCAGCAGTTCAAAGAGAAAAATCAGCACTATGCCGACCTGAAAGCGCTCTGTGAGCGTGAGGCGACAATCAAGGATCTTGAGAACTATCGTGCACAGCTCGAAGCGGGTAAGCCTTGCCCGCTCTGCGGTTCACGCGAACATCCGGCAGTTGTGCAGTATCAGGCGCTTGAACTGACTGACAATCAGCGCCGCCGCGACGCGCTGGAGAAAGAGGTTGCCGCGCTAAAAGAGGAAGGATTGCTGGTGCTCGGGCAGGTGAATGCGCTGACCCAACAGATCCAGCGCGAGACAGAGGAAGCACAGGCTCTCTCTGAGGAAGAGCAAGCACTTACTAAGGAGTGGCTGGAGGTCTGCGCCTCCCTGAACATAGCGCTGAATATTCAGGATGATATAGCCCCCTGGATGAGCGAACAGGAACAGTATGAACGCCAGCTGTATCAGCTCAGCCAGCGTCTGACGCTGCAAAACCAGCTCAATGAACAGGAAGGTCAGGCGCGCCAGTACCAGCAGCAGCTGACGGCGACGCGTCAGGCGCTGGCGGCCTCGTTACAATCGCTGTCGCTTAGCGTACCCGATGAAGGGGCTGAAAGCGCCTGGCTGAGCGCGCGCGAAAGCGAATATACCCTGTGGCAGGAAAAACAGGCCCAGCACGGTACGATTCAGGAAGGTATTAACGCCCTGATGCCCATTCTGGAGACGCTGCCGGTTACCAATGATGCAGAAGCCGACGCGGTTATCCCTGAGAACTGGCGCGGCATCCACGACGAATGCGTGTCGCTGCAAAGTCAGCTCACCACCCTACAGCAACAGGAGACGCTTGAGCGTGAACGGCTCCAGCAATCACAGGCTCAGTTCAACGCCGCGCTGACCGCGAGCTGCTTTGCCGATCGGGAAGCATTTCTCTCCGCCCTGCTGGATGAAACGTCGATCCGCCAGCTTGAACAACAAAAGCAGACGCTGGAGAACCAGCTCCAGCAGGCCACGGCGCTTTCGGTGCAGGCAAGCATGCAGCTTCAGGCGCATCAGGCACAGCGCCCCGAGGGGCTGGAAACAGATGCCGCAACGCTTCAGGCGCAGTTACACCAGCTGGCGCAACAGCTTCGGGACAACACCACGCATCAGGGGGAGATCCGCCAGCAGCTCAAACAGGACGCCGATAACCGTCTGCACCAGCAGGCGCTTATGCAGCAGATTGAGGAGGCGGCGCGTCAGGCCGACGACTGGGGCTATCTCAATGCGCTGATAGGCTCCAGCACCGGCGATAAATTCCGTAAATTCGCCCAGGGGCTGACGCTGGATAATCTGGTGTGGCTTGCCAACCAGCAGCTCAACCGTCTGCATGGCCGCTATCTGCTTCAGCGTAAAGCCAGCGACGCGCTGGAGCTGGAAGTGGTCGATACCTGGCAGGCCGATGCGGTACGCGATACCCGTACCCTTTCCGGCGGGGAGAGTTTCCTGGTCAGTCTGGCGCTGGCTTTAGCGCTTTCCGATCTGGTCAGTCACAAAACGCGCATTGACTCGCTGTTCCTGGATGAAGGATTCGGCACGCTCGACAGCGAAACGCTGGACACCGCGCTGGACGCGCTCGACGCGCTGAACGCCACCGGGAAAACTATCGGCGTGATCAGCCACGTAGAGGCAATGAAAGAGCGTATTCCGGTGCAGATCAAAGTGAAGAAGATCAACGGGCTGGGATATAGCAGGCTGGACAGGGAGTTTGCGGTGCAGTAAATGGGGGGATGATGCGCTCTGGTGCCCTCACCCTGGCCCTCTCCCACGGGGAGAGGGCACAAACATCAAAAACGGTTTTGCGTTTATTCCGGCCAGAGCCACGCCGCGCCGCGCACTCCGCTGGAATCTCCGTGGACGGCTTTGCGGATCGGCGTTTCGCACTCGCCGCCAAATACCCACTGTTTCACCAGCGTTGGCACCGTGGCGTACAGCCGGTCGACGTTGCTCATGCCTCCGCCCAGTACAATCACGTCGGGATCAAGAATATTGATCACATGCGCCAGTGACTTAGCCAGCCGCATTTCGTAGCGGCTGAGCGCCAGTTCAGCCACCGGATCCTGCTCCTCAACCAGACGCATAATCTCGTTACCTTTCAGCGGCTGACCGCTCAGACGATGATAATCGGTGGCAAACCCCGTGCCGGAAATAAAGGTCTCAATACAGCCCTGCTTGCCACAGTAGCACGGTACTTCGGCGCGGTATTTGAGTTCATCTTCGTCCATCCACGGCAACGGATTGTGTCCCCACTCGCCCGCGGTGCCGTTGCCGCCAATATGCGAGCGCCCACCGAAGGCCACGCCCGCCCCGCAGCCGGTGCCGATAATGACCGCAAATACGGTCTGCGCGCCAGCCGCTGCGCCATCCACGGCCTCAGACACCGCAAGGCAGTTAGCGTCATTCGCCAGACGCACCTCCCGGTTCAGGCGTTCGCTTAAGTCTTTATCAAACGGCTGACCGTTGAGCCAGGTGGAGTTGGCGTTTTTCACCACGCCGGTATACGGCGAAATGGAGCCGGGGATCCCCATCCCGACCGTGCCCGTCTCGCCCGTTGCCTGCTCTGCCATATCGACCAGGCGGGCAATCGTCTCTATGGTCTGGTGATAATCATCGCGCGGCGTAGGCAGACGGTGGCGAAACAGTTGCTCCCCCTGCTCGCTCAGCGCAATAACTTCTGTTTTGGTGCCGCCCAAATCAATCCCAATACGCACAAGACACTCCTCATTATTTTGATTATCAACAGAGTAGAAGCCCGCTTCCCGATTAGCAATGCAAGCGATGCGACAATTCGTTATCATGCCCGCTGATTTAACGACAAGGCCGTGGAAATTATCATGCTGTGGTTCAAAAATTTGATGGTTTACCGTCTCAGCCGCGACGTTTCGCTGCGTGCAGAAGAGATGGAAAAACAGTTAGCCGCTTACTCCTTTACCCCTTGCGGTAGCCAGGATATGGCAAAAACCGGCTGGGTTCCGCCAATGGGTTCTCAAAGCGATGCGCTGACCCACGCCAGCAGCACGGGGCAAATCATCGTTTGCGCCCGTAAAGAAGAGAAGATCCTGCCGACGCCCGTGGTTAAGCAGGCGCTCGAAGCGAAAATCTTCAAGCTGGAAGCTGAACAGGGCCGTAAGCTTAAAAAAACCGAAAAAGATTCGCTGAAGGATGAAGTGCTGCACTCGCTGCTGCCGCGCGCTTTTAGCCGCTTTAGCCAGACCATGATGTGGATCGACACTGTTAACGGGCTGATCATGGTGGACTGCGCCAGCGCCAAAAAAGCGGAAGATACGCTGGCGCTGCTGCGTAAGAGCCTTGGCTCATTACCGGTGGTACCGCTGGCGCTGGAAACGCCGATTGAGCTGACCCTGACCGAGTGGGTGCGCAGCGGGACTGCCGCGCAGGGCTTCCAGATCCTTGATGAAGCAGAGCTGAAAGCGCTGCTGGAAGATGGCGGCGTGATCCGCGCGAAGAAACAGGATCTGGTGAGCGACGAAATCGCCGTGCACATTGAAGCGGGCAAAGTGGTGACCAAACTGGCACTCGACTGGCAGCAGCGCATTCAGTTTGTGATGTGTGATGACGGCTCCGTGAAGCGCCTTAAGTTCTGCGATGAACTGCGCGATCAGAACGAAGATATCGACCGCGAAGATTATGCTCAGCGCTTTGACGCAGACTTTATCCTGATGACCGGCGAGCTGGCGGCGTTAATTCAGAACCTGGTGGAAGGTCTCGGCGGCGAAGCGCAGCGCTGACAGGCAAAACGCAGGCCGGGTAAGCGAATGCGCCACCCGGCATGCTTTTATTTCAGATAGCGGCAAAGATAAGAGGTTGGCTCTGCAACCTGTAAATGGAACTCGCTGTGGCCCGGCACGTTGAAGACCTGCCCGGCACTATAGACTTTCCACTCCGTTTCACCCGGCAGCAGGACGTTCAGCGCGCCGCTGACCACCGTCATCTCTTCCGCTTCTGCGGTGCCAAAGGTGTATTCCCCTTCCGCCATGACGCCGACACTGGCGCGGCCAGTGCTGCTGCTGGTAAAACCAATGGATTTCACTTTACCGGAAAAGTATTCGTTACTTTGAAGCATGAACTGGCCCTTATATTTATAGAGAAAAATCCACTATAGGGGCCATGCTCATGACCTGTCACGCAAAATCATTACACCAGTAATTCTGACGCCAGGCGCGCCATCAGGACGTTAGAGAGCAGCACCGGAACATCCAGCGCCTTTTGCAGTAAATCACGATGCCGCTGATGGAAGCCCAGGCAGTCGAGCATCAGGACATCCGCCCCTCTGTCGATCAACTCCTGCCCGGCCGCAATCAGCTTCGCTTCGCTGTCCCAGAACGGGTTTGCCAGCGCGTAAAGCGGGGTGTGCTCCAGCGCGGCCCACTTCACCGTCTGGTTATCCAGCAGTTCCTCAACGGGAACGATGACCCCAACCTGATGACCATCAACAATTGAGGCCACCAGCGGGGGGATAATCCGCATCGGTTCGAGCAGAATGGCATTACGCGCGCTGAGTCCTTTAACGGGTGCCGTGCTCATCAGCAAAATAACGTCATAGTCCTGATTGTCGAGCACTTCGATCACGCCCTGTAGCGCGCGCTCGATTTTCTGGCGCGACACATGCGCCAGTTTACCGTCACTGAGTAACGTTGCCAGGGGATCTTCCCCCTCTCCGACCGCGTAGTCTTCCATGACCTCTTCCCGACTCAGCTTCCCTAACAGACTGAGATGCGTAATTTGTTGTTCAGAGACATGCTCGGTTAAGAGCGGTAATACTTCGCTTACAGGCACCACACCAATCGTGAGGATCGCCAACGTCGCCTTCATTTTGATCGCCTTCCGTTACTACCACAACTGCCACACAGGTACAGGCTCACTACGCTGCACTGTTCATTTTTTCAACAAAACAGCACCAAGGGTAGCAGGGGATCTCTACACCGTAATGTAAAGATCGACTGGCCTTTCCGAATCCACCTGTAATAACTAAATATTAACTGCTGCTTAACATCAGCGATATGTTAAAAGTGTGATTCAGGCACGGTTGTAACGAATTCGGATTCCTGTCAGGACTTCTCAGGATCCTCATAGCGCCGTTTCGCATCCAGCGCTTCCTGTTCGGTTTCATGTTCGCTGATCAGCGAATCAGGTTTAGGGTGATCGGCACGCAGCTGGTACCAGGTTACGGTCTGATCGCCGTTACCTTTTTCAACGGTAACGATGCGGGCTTCACGTGGATAGGGAGGTCTGGTTGGCATAGCTCATCCTTTTTTTATGTCTGAGCTATGAGTATAGACGGCTGTTAGCTGGCGCAAGCCAAACGCAGGGCGGTAATAATCTGAATCGCAACTTTCTCGGGTGACGCTGACGCATCCACAACGTGGTGTGCCGCCTCGCGGTACAGTGCATCGCGTTCGGCGAGGACGTCGCTGACCTCTTCACTCAGCGGTTTCGCGGTCAGCGCCGGGCGCTGTCCCTCTTCCGGAAACGCCTCCAGCCGCCCCACCAGCGTAGAGACCGGGGCACAGAGGTAGATCACGACACCCTTTTCGCGCATAAACTGGCGGTTATACGGTGCCAGAATAATGCCCCCACCGGTCGCGATCACGGTTGACGGCGCGGTCACCGCTTCCAGCGTGGCTGTTTCACGCGCACGAAAGCTCTCCCAACCCTCATCCTCAACGATATCGGCAATGGTCTTACCGGCATTCTCCTGGAGCCAATGGTCAGTATCGACAAACTGACTCTGGCACAGACGCGCCAGCTCCAGACCAACGGTGGTTTTCCCACAGCCGCGAGGGCCAACTAAAAAGATGGGTGGGTTCATAACCAGGTGTTCCCCTTGCTGCCGGATAACTGAAGGCTGTAAAGAAATGATTGCAGTAGATGTTGCGCTAACTTTACTGCAAAGCGGTACGGAATGACAAGCCTGTGGAAGCCACACTGTACCACAAAACCGCCCGGAGGTGGGCTACGCCGGGCGGCGCTTCACTTCCAGCAGCCATTTATCCAGCTCGGCGGCAAACTGCTGGCGATCGCGCTGCGACAGGCTGTCCGGCCCACCGGTTTGCACGCCGCTGGAACGAAGCGTATCCATAAAATCACGCATGGTGAGCTTCTCCCGGATCGTTGCCGGCGAATAGCGTTCTCCGCGCGGGTTCAGCGCCGCCGCCCCTTTCGCCAGTACATCGGCAGCCAGCGGGATATCCGCGGTGATCACCAGATCTCCTGCGTCACACAGGCGTACTATCTCGTTATCCGCCACGTCAAACCCGGCCGGAACGCGCAGAGAACGGATGTATCTGGAGGGCGGCACGCGGATATTCTGGTTCGCCACCAGCGTCAGCGGCATCTGCACGCGCTCGGCAGCACGAAATAAAATCTCTTTGATGACATTCGGACACGCGTCCGCATCAACCCAAATCGCCATAGTCTCTCCCCATTATGATTCTGGTGACTATTGTCGCCTGCATTTCGTTGTTAAGCTATCAATGAGAGATAACAACGCATAATAACGGAGAGACGTGATGGATAAGAAAATCGGGTTTATCGGCTGCGGAAATATGGGCAAAGCTATCCTCGGCGGACTGATTGCCAGCGGGCAGGTGCTGCCGGGGCAGATTTGGGTCTATACCCCATCCCCGGATAAAGTCGCGGCGCTGCGTGATGAGTATGGTGTCAACGCTGCCGAAAGCGCACAGGACGTGGCTCAGGTGGCGGATATTGTCTTTGGCGCCGTTAAGCCGAATATCATGATTAAAGTCCTGAGCGAGATCACCTCCAGCCTTAACAAAGAGACCCTGGTGGTATCGATTGCCGCAGGCGTGACCCTCGATCAGCTCGCCCGCGCGCTGGGCCACGACCGTAAGATTGTTCGCGCCATGCCAAACACCCCGTCGCTGGTGAATGCCGGTATGACATCCGTTACCCCGAACGCGCTGGTCACATCTGAAGACGTGGCGGATGTACTGAATATTTTCCGCTGCTTCGGCGAAGCGGAAGTGATTGCCGAACCGATGATCCACCCGGTAGTCGGCGTGAGCGGCTCTGCCCCGGCGTATGTCTTTATGTTTATCGAAGCCATGGCCGATGCCGCCGTACTGGGTGGAATGCCGCGCGCGCAGGCCTACAAATTTGCAGCGCAGGCGGTGATGGGTTCGGCCAAAATGGTGCTGGAAACGGGTAAACATCCGGGCGAACTGAAAGATATGGTGTGCTCACCGGGGGGCACAACCATTGAAGCCGTGCGCGTGCTGGAAGATCGCGGGTTCCGCTCCGCCGTGATCGAGGCGATGGAAAAATGCATGGAAAAATCAGAGAAGCTCAGTAAGTCCTGATGCGCTACGCCGGGCGTCAGGCGGCCACTTCGGTGCGGCCCCGTCCGGCATTTTTGGCTTTATAGAGGGCCACGTCCGCCGCCTTTAGCCATTCACGATAGTGGGTGAACTGCACCCCCCAGGGGGCAACCCCAACGCTGATACACAACCTCGCCATAGGTGCTCCGTGCAGCGGCATGTTGACCAGCCGTTCGTGGACGCGCGACATCGCTGCAATCGCGCTGTCGGCAGGCGTGCCGGACATGATCACCGCGAACTCATCCCCGCCAAAACGGCCAATATAATCGCCTGAGCGCAGGGTCAGCTGAAGCTGGCGCGTGATGGCGACAATCGCTTCATCTCCCACGTCATGCCCCCAGGTGTCGTTGATCGTCTTGAAGTGATCGATATCGATGAGCAGTATCGTCGCCTGTCGATGGCTGCGACGGCAGGCCTCAAATTCGTTACGCAGCAGCGTTTCCCAGTGGCGGCGATTGAACACGCCGGTCATTCCGTCGCGGGTACTCATCAGCTCAAGCCGACGCTTATGCTCTGCCAGACGGATCGCCGTGCGGTGGCTGAGCCAGGCAAACAGTATGGGATAGACCACCAGCACGGGGAGCGTCAGCCACAACGACAGCGGTTCAGAGGTCAATACCACAGGAGTACCCGTGGATTGCACGGTCAACAGGGCAGACAGGGCAAGTAGCGCGAGTCCTGTCAGAAATAACCGGCATCCCCCCGATCCCATCATATTCATGCCGATCATCACGATCAGCGTCGCCGTTGGTAGCGCATTGAACCCTGTTAGCCCCATCCAGACACCGGCAATAATGGCATCGATTTTCAGATTAACAATTTCACTGCTATGGGGTTCAGCCGAACGAAAAGCCAGCTGCCAGGCCAGATGGGGCCAGACAAAGACCCAGCCCACCAGCAATAACCACCAGACGCCGGAAAGAAACTGGCTCACCAGGACGCTGGCAAGCGGAACAAATAGCGCCGCCAGACCAACGATGCGTGCCAGCCGTATTCGCCGGGCAAATCGCAGACCGGAACGGTATGAATCATCCTGAGAAAGCTGCTGGTGCCACGCTTCCCGAATGTTCTCGTGATTGTCATAAAACTCATCATTCATCATTTTTGGGAATATTCTGAAACATTTTCCCAAATTATAGAGAGGGGGATAGCGGGGAAAGTATGAAATTTTGGGTGAGCCACAGCCGTGACTCACCCGTTAGCACTACGCCTGTTTTTTGAGGCACGCGCTCATAAACTTGCTGCGATCGTCGCCTTTCAGCATCTGCTGTGTCGCCTGGGCGTTGCACTCACGCATTTTTTGCTGCTGTGGGGTCAGGCTTTTTTCACCGGGTTTAGCCGCACCATTTTTAAGGCAGTCGCTCATGTACGTTTTACGGGCATCCCCTTTCAGGCTTTGCGATGTCGCCTGTTGGTTACAGGTCGTCATGCGCTGCTGCTGGGGCGTTAACGTTTTCTCTTCCGCGTGTGCTGAGGCGATCAGACACAGGCCAGAGAGCAGGGTAACCAGTATTGTTGTTTTCATTGCACCATCCTTTATGTGAAGTTCCACGTTAAGTCTGGCTCGTTACGGGAAAAAAACCACCCTGCGACTCTGATTTTCGCCGGGCTCTGCGGTTATTTCAGCCCTGTATCGGCACAATATTCATTAACCGGTTTCGCCGGGGGGGAGGCGGTAATTAATAACAGAAATTATGCGGTGAAAGGTGTGCTCTGTCTCAATTTAATTTTCCCTGCATAAATGTGTAAAAATAAAAACAGAGCGACGCCAGGCATCCTGCATGACAATTCTGTGACACGTCATTTCACCTCAGACAGGTTAGCTGCGAGGATGCCTTAAAAGCTTCTTTACGTATTGCTGAAGCAGCTCCGCATCTTCCGCAGGCACCTGGGAATCAGGACGCGCTTTTTCCAGCGCGCCTTCAACGTTGTCGATCAACGCCTCCTGCTCCGGTTTTGCCATCTGTCGCAGCAGCGCCGTCACAACGATTTCCAGCGCCTCGACCTGGGCAACCAGCTCTTTCGACTCTTCTTCCTTTTGGGCAAGCTTAACCAACAACTCAGCAATGAGATTTTTCATGGTGCTATTTCCTTATGTGATTTACCCTGAAATTAACACCCTCTCTGAATAATGAAAAGCATGGATTGGCTTTATCTTATGCAAAAGTGACATCGCTGCCAAAAAAGATATTTCAGCGCGAAAGCGAAACGTTTTCCTGAAAGAAAGGCGCCGCATTTCGTTATATAAAAATGCGGCGTTCATAAGAATAAATAATATATTATCGTGTTTACCGGGCCGACTTTGCCTCAGCGATTCGCCTGCGGCGTCGCAAGGCAAAGGCCAGTTGAATAATATTCAGCAGGACCACCACCGCCGTCGCGGCAAATACCCAGCGGAAACCCGCCATCGCCGAGACCGAGGCGCCGATAAGCGGGCCTGCTACGTTGCCTAAATACATGAACGACTGGTTGTAGCCAAAAATGCGGCCGGTTACCTGGTCACTGGAATATTTCACCAGCAGCGTCTGAACAGCGGGCAGCATGGCGCCATCTGCGAAGCCAAGCAGGAAGCGCAGGATGCCGAGCTGAAGAGGTGTGGTGACGAATGACATGGCAAAGAAAAGGATCACCGCAATGATGAGCGTTGCCATCAGAATACGTGCCGTACCGATCCTGTCGCCCAGTTTCCCCAGACGCGGAGCAGACATCAGCGCCGACACGCCCGGCACCGCGGCAATCATCCCGCTCAGAAAAGCAATGTTGCTGCTGTCCGGCGCCATCGACTTGATAAACAGCGCCAGAATCGGCCCTACCGAACCGTTACAGAGCTGGATCACCATCGTCGTCACAAAGAGGCTAATCATCAGGCCAGGATAAGGCAGCGAGGCGAAAACCGCTTTTCCGCTCAGGCGTTCGGATTTACTGACAACAGGCCGCCCGCCCTCTTTAATCAGAAAAAGGGTGACCAGAAAGCTGATCGTTAGCAGGATCGCGGTAATGATAAAGACCGCACGCAGCCCGACATGGTCCGCCAGGAAGCCGCCGAGCAGCGGGCCGCCAATGACCCCGCTGATCTGGGCCGTGGAAAGCGTGCTGAGCGCCCAGCCGCTTCGCTCACGCGGTACCTGTGAGGCCACCAGCGCCATGGCATTCGGAATGTAACCGGAGGTCAGCCCCATTATCGCCCGCAGAATAAACAGCTGCCAGACGTTGGTGGCGAAGGCCTGGAGCAAAATGGCTATCGCCATCCCCAGCGAGGCGCGGAGCAGCATCAACTTGCGCCCCTTGCGATCCGCCAGGCTGCCCCACATCGGCGACACAATGGCGGAGACCAGAAACGTCACGCTGAACGTCAGGCCGGACCACATCGAGAGCGCTTCATGGGAAGTCACTCCCAGCTGCGACACATACAGCGGCAGGAAGGGCAATATTTGGCTGATAGCCAGTCCGGTGAAGAAGCAGCCGAACCAGACTGAAATGAGATTAACTTTCCAGGATTCCATAACAGAAATAGTCTTCATTTTTAGGCGAATTCGCCGACAGATTAGCAAGTTACGCGCAATGACATAGCGCCAGAGATGCGGCCTTGCAGACTTTGGTGTTTTATCTTCCCAGTCATCATATTTGTGAAATAAGTCACAATTTATCCAATTTTTGGCGGAAGATTATGCTTCATCGACATAATCCATAGCCGCGCATCCCCAGATGGAAATGGTTGGCATGGGCGGCATTATAGTCCGGCCCCAGACCGTTACCGTAATAGCCACAGCTTGCCGAGAGCAGGGCCTGTAGCCAGGGCTGCGTCTTTTCCGCTTTCCAGCCGTTCAGGACGGTAACGCGCTGTCCATTTGCCAGCCTGAAAGCGCTGATATCCAGCGCATCCGCCGTGGCATGTTCGCTGCGCCGCGCATCCGGGCGGCTGTAGATATTGCGGCAGGCGAAGCTGCCCAGATGTTCAATACGCGTAAGCTCGCTTCCGGTCCAGGTTTTGGTGAGCGGTCGGGCCTGCTGGCTGACAAACAGCGCCGAACTTAACGCCAGCGGACAACTGGCCAGAAAGCTGCTGTTCAGGCTCACCGGGCCAAAATCGCGCACGCGCACCACGTTACTCAGCGGACACTCACCGGCGCTGTCAGCGACAGCCTGGGTACGGATAAGCTGGCGTTGATTCGCCTGCGCTAACAGGCTTTCGCATGCCTGCGGTGTTAAACGTCGAAGTTTAAACTGGGTTATTTTTCCGGGCGGATCGTCAAGCGTAAGCGGCACGAAAGGATTGTAATACGGCGGCAACCAGCGGTAGCCCACCGTGGCGATCCCGGCAATAACAATAAGAATAAGCAGACCTTTTCCTTTCACGCGCCCCCCTTCAGCATCCCCAAAACATTATGGCAGAAGGCCGCGAAACCCGCCGGGCATCGTGGTATGTTATGGGCTTTTCGTCAGACTGGAAGAGAGTGAGATGGCAAAGCAGCGCGTAGGTATTGTCTTTGGGGGAAAATCGGCAGAGCACGAGGTGTCATTGCAATCGGCTAAAAATATCGTTGATGCGATTGATAAAAGCCGTTTTGACGTGGTGCTGCTGGGCATTGATAAACAGGGCCAGTGGCATGTTAACGATGCCAGCCAGTATCTGTTACACGCTGACGATCCGGCGCACATTGCCCTTAATCCTTCTGATGTCAGCGTCGCAACGGTTCCAGGCGTGGAACAGGGACAGCTTATCGATGCCGGGAACGCGCAGGCGCTGGCACAGATTGACGTAGTATTCCCTATCGTTCACGGCACGCTGGGCGAAGACGGCTCCCTGCAAGGCATGTTGCGGATGGCGAACCTGCCATTTGTCGGTTCCGATGTGCTGGGCTCTGCCGCCTGCATGGATAAAGACGTCACAAAACGTCTCCTGCGCGACGCCGGTCTGAATATTGCGCCGTTCGTGACGCTCACTCGCGCCAACCGCGATAAACACAGCTTCGCGCAGATCCAGGCGCAACTCGGCCTGCCGCTGTTTGTGAAACCGGCGAATCAGGGCTCGTCCGTCGGCGTCAGCAAAGTCACCAGCGAAGCGCAGTTTAACGATGCCGTTCGTCTGGCCTTTGAGTTTGACCATAAGGTGGTGGTTGAGCAGGGAATTAACGGTCGTGAAATTGAGTGCGCCGTACTGGGCAACGACTTCCCGCAGGCGAGTACCTGTGGTGAAGTGGTACTGAACAGTGACTTCTATTCCTACGACACCAAATATATTGACGATAAAGGTGCCCAGGTTGTGGTTCCCGCCGCGCTCGATCCTGACGTTAACGACAAGATCCGGGCGATCGCCGTTGAAGCTTATCAGGCGCTGGGATGCTGTGGGATGGCGCGCGTCGACGTGTTTCTGACGCCGGATAACGAGGTGGTGATTAACGAAATCAACACTCTGCCGGGCTTTACCAATATCAGCATGTACCCGAAGCTGTGGCAGGCCAGCGGGATAAGCTATCCGGAACTGATCACCCGCCTGATTGAACTGGCACTGGAGCGCCACGCCGCTGACAGCGCCCTGAAAAGTTCCGTTAACTAACGCTTAGTCGGCTTTCTCTGCCGTCGTCGTCTCATCGGGACGACGGCGGATAATGAATCCCGCCAGCCAGAAACTGATTACCCAGGTCACCAGCCCAACCGCATAGGTTTGCCAGCCTTTCGCTTCAAATCCCAGCAGCCCGACAACACCGTTGAGAATAAAGATCAGCCCGATCGCAAAGGCGTAGTAATGCCAGTCACGGCGTAATTTGGAAGTGAGCTTCATGACAACTCCGGCAGAAAAAAAACTATCCTCTCACAGTTTGATAAAGGCGTCTGTGGCGGATACGTAAATTCTGAAATGCAGCGCAGTTTCACTTATGTTATCAATTTGTGACGTGATGCAGAAATCGACAATCCAGGAGAAATCCTGAGCCGAATTTCCCACGATTCTGATATTGACAAATGCTATGACCTGTCACACTCACCCTGTACGACGCGTATTAAAACAGAGTGATATTATCGGGAGGTCTTATGGCAGACTTTACATTGTCGAAACCGATTTTTGGCGGAAAACAACCAAAAACCTCCACGGCGGGGAATATCGCCTATGCCCTGTTTGTTCTGTTTTGTTTCTGGGCAGGAACCCAACTGCTGAATATGCTGGTGCATGCCCCTGGCGTGTATGAGCATCTGATGCAGGTGCAGGATACAGGCCGCCCGCGCGTTGAAATCGGTTTAGGCGTGAGCACCGTATTTGGACTCATTCCCTTCCTCGCGGGCAGCATGGTTCTGGGCGTGATTGCCCTTGTCCTGCGCTTGCGCAACCGCCACTGATTACAGTCCCATACAGCGTGCCCGACGATCGTCCACGCGTTTCGCGAACCAGGCGGTCGTCAGGTTACGCGTGATCTTCGGGCTTTCCAGCTGAATGCCTGGCAGAATGGCTCTGGGTAAAGCCTTTCCACTTTTCTTCTCGGCCAGCGCAAAGACCTGCTTATACAGATCCGTTTTCTCAAACGCCAGGCTGTCGCCCTTCTCCAGCTGTCGGCGAATGTCGCTGTTGCTCATCTCCAGCTTCGTCGAGAGTTTTCGCACCGCACGTTCGGTGGTCCCGGCCTCACTGCTGCCGTAAGCAATGAGATCGCCGTCCAAAGCGAGCTTCACACCGCTGGCGCGGCTTACCGCATTCTGGAAGGCTGCATTTCGGCTGGCATACCAGCCCGCGTTAAAGTCGGCAAAGCGATACAGCGGTTTATCGTAGTTGGCCGGATAATTCAGCAGGTGATACGTCCCAAACCACAGCCCACCGCGCAGGGAGAAGACCTCCTGACGTACCGTACCGTCGATATCCCACGGATAGCCGTCGGTATGCTTTTCCGCAAATGCGATACTGACCTGCATCGGACCGCCGGTATGCACCGGATTTAGCGAGCCAAACAGCTTCTGCCCCATCGGCACCATATTGATGAAATCATCGAAAATGGCGCTAAGCTGTTTCTCGGTTTTCACCGTATCCAGCCGTTCACTGTAGCTTTTACCGTTTGGCGAGGTGATTTTAAGGGCGGTATGCACCAGGAAAACCGGGATATGCATCGATTCGGCCCGGCGGTCGATCTCCTTCCAGGCGATTTTGTTCAGGCCAGGCACTACAGGATCTGACTGATACATCGATTCCTGCTGCGCCACCGCGAGCACCGAGCAGATATTCTCCTCGGTAGGCGCGATCTTCTGGCTTTTGAAGGTCGCGGCCAGCGCATCAGCCCACTCACTGCGATCCTTCACGCTGGCGGGCATTTTTTGCCGCACCACGCTCGCCACATCAACGGGCTTCTCCCCTTCTTTGAGCGGGGCAGCCCCTTTTTCGGCACAGCCCGCCAGCACGAAAGCGGCGAGTAACGTCAGCGGTAATGCACGTGGTACGGCAAATGGCATAGCAATTCCTTTTTAACCTAATGTATGGGTGACTTCCTGCACGTCCTTATCGTCCAGCTCACGCTCGAAACTGCGTAAACGTTTGTAGATGGACATCAGCTCCACCAGCGTAGTCCAGGAGCTGATCAGATACTGGAACGAACCGCGAACCTGACCAAAGACGTTGGTGATTTGGGTCATCAGACCGAGCGTAATCGTACCCGCAACGATGGACGGGAACAGCAGGAACAACCCGAAAACGTTATCAACCTGAAGATAAAGAATGCGCGCGATATTGAAATACATGTAATGGAAATAGAGGCGGAAATAGTTACGACGTACGGCGCCAAACAGCTCACGCACGGTAGGCGGTGACGCACGGTTGGCATCGTCTTCGCCATACACCAGTTCTTTACGGTAGGCCGCTTCCACGCGCTGGTTTTTAAACTCCAGCCCCGGCAGCTTGATCCCCACCACCGCCAGCAGCCCCGTTCCCATCAGCGACCAGACAATCGCAGCAATCACCAGGCCGTATGGCAGATGGCCGACAATCGGCAGCTCCGGAACGTGCGACGAGAGCGTCACCAGCACCGGCAGGAAGGCGATCAGCGTCATGATGGCGTTGATAAAGCTCACGCCCATATCTTCCAGAGTAGAGGCAAAACGCATGGTGTCTTCCTGCACACGCTGTGCGGCACCTTCGATATGCCGCAGGTGCTGCCAGTGTGCCATATAGTGTTCGTTCATCGCGGTACGCCAGCGGAACACATAGTGGCTGACGAAAAAGTTATTCATCACGCCAATCACCACGGCGATAAGGGCGATGCCGAGGAAGATCCCCACCTCATGGTAGAACTGGTTAATGGTCACTTTATGCGGCGAACTCAGCGCCGTCTGGATCAGATCGTAAAATGGCGCATACCAGGCGTTGACCGCTACGCCCACTTCCACCAGGAACCAGGTGACAAAGATAATTAACGACGTGCCGAGAATCGACCAGTATTGCCAGCGGTGAGGAGAATAGACAAACCAGAACATGGCAAAAAGCCCTACGCAGAGCACGTAATAAGCGTAGAAAAGCAGATAGCTCATGGACCAGAAGCGCGCTGCGCTAATGGGAATATCGCCCGTTGCCCCCGTAAGACGGATCAGCCACGCGCCGCCACCGGCCTGCCAGAAAATGACAGCCAGCAGTGCCCAAATAAATGCCGACAGGAAAAAGGGCCCCGGCTTTGGGAAAAAAGACTTAAACATTGTGCTTCCTTCTTGTTGTTATGGCTGTTGCTGTGTTCAACATATCGCCACACGAAACCTTGCCTGTGCCAGCCTCCCGGCTCAGGCAAAAAAGTGAGACCTGCGGGTGAATTATTAGTTCGCTTCACAGTTTTCAGGAATTGTTTCGGTGCGTTTCATTCGCAACAGCGATCGTAGCGTCTATCATACGGTCGATGTCACAAAATGGGAGCCACGCCGCAAGTAAATTGTTCAAATTTACCCACGGTTACGTTTTTCTCGCTATCGTTATGCAAATCGGGCCATTGCCCGACGCCGATTAGTAGTATAACTACCCGTAACTTTCCTTATTCACTTGATGGATGCTTTTCGTTGAAACGTTGTCTGCTCTCTATCGCCGCGCTGTGTGCGGTGAGCCTGTCCACCGCCCAGGCAGCACAGCCTCTGACGGCCCCGGTTCTTGCCTCTGACATTGCCGATCGCTACGCGAACCTTATTTATTACGGCAGCGGTGCGACGGGAATGGCGCTGGTCGTGATCGACGGTAACCAGCGGGTGTTTCGCAGCTTCGGTGAAACACGACCGGGAAATAACGTTCGTCCGCAGCTGGATTCCGTTATCCGTGTCGCATCGATAACCAAGCTGATGACCAGCGAAATGCTGGTGAAACTGCTCGATCAGGGCGTGGTGAAACTCGACGATCCGCTCAGCAAATATGCACCGCCCGGCGCTCGCGTTCCGACATATCAGGGAACGCCGATCAGACTGGTGAATCTGGCGACCCATACCAGCGCCCTGCCGCGAGAACAGCCCGGTGGCGCTGCGCATCGCCCTGTCTTTGTCTGGCCAACCCGCGAGCAACGCTGGAACTACCTGAGCACAGCAACCCTGAAATCGGCCCCGGGCTCGCAGGCCGGCTATTCTAACCTGGCGTTTGATCTGCTGGCCGACGCTTTAGCGACGGCGTCGGGTAAGCCCTACCCTCAACTGTTTGAAGAGCAGATCACGCGTCCGCTCGGGATGAAAGATACCACTTACACCCCCTCCCCGGACCAGTGCAAGCGTCTGATGGTGGCGGAAAAAGGGGCCAGCCCGTGCAATAACACGCTGGCCGCCATTGGCAGCGGTGGCGTTTACTCTACGCCTGGCGACATGATGCGCTGGATGCAACAGTTCCTCTCATCGGATTTTTACGCGCGCAGCAATCAGGCCGACCGAATGCAGACGCTCATCTACCAGCGTGCTCAGCTACGACGCGTCATTGGCATGGATGTTCCAGGTAAAGCCGATGCCCTCGGCATGGGCTGGGTGTATATGGCGCCAAAAGATGGCCGACCGGGGATTATTCAAAAAACCGGTGGAGGTGGCGGATTCATCACCTACATGGCGATGATTCCGCAATCAAACGTAGGCGCTTTTGTGGTGGTCACCCGGTCGCCAAATACACGCTTCGTGAATATGAGTGATGGCGTAAATAATCTGGTGGCCGAGCTGAGCGCCAATAAAGCGCAGGTGCTTACGGCCTCTAACTGATCTCAATAGTCCGTGGGCAAACGGTTGATACTGATCAGTTTGCCCCGGCTCATATTGATGTAGTTCCCCTGCCGCAGCGCCGCCAGAACCTCAGCAACGACCGAACGAGAAATACGAGTGCTACGCTGAATATGATTCATAACACCAATTTTTGAACGTAGCGTGTCATCCCACTCGGCCATATTGATCAGCATCGCCCGAATTTGGCTATAGGAGTTATTTCCTACCAGCTGCATATCACGTTTTCCCAATAAATGGTTAAGCCATGACAGCCAGCAGAAAGCCTCTTGCCAAAGTTGCGCGTCCTGAATAAGCTGGTACGCGTCAGATGCCGGTAAATAAAATCCGGTACAAGGCGTCTGTGCCATCAAAGAATATTCAAGATAGTTTTCATTTATCCATGCGCTTAAACCGTGGATATACGGTGCCCGCGCAATACCCATAAGTAATTCGTCTGATTTACGGTGGACGGCCGTCAGGCCGGATTGTATGACAACGGTCAATGGTTCATCATCATTATTGCCGGTAGTTATTAATTGTTGTGGTTCGATCTTAAATGGGGTACCGGCGACTTCCAGACACTTTATGAGCCGGCTTAATTCAGAAAGTGGCTTCGCATTAACGTTCATGCATACCTCAAGTCATCTGTATATGTCGGTTCTTTATAATTTTTAAAACACATAAAAAAGCGGGGGAAAAATCCCCCGCGCTTTCTATATTACCAGGTGTATTTCACATCCAGGTTTGCTCCCCAGTTCTGGTCAACGTCGCCGCCGCCCAGATAAGTCGCATCAGTGTAAGCACTGAAGTTTTTCGTGAAGCTGAACTGAGTGCCCAGTCCCACGCGAACCGCAGAGCCTTCCACGCCGTTATCAATGCTGTCATTGTTGATATCAGCATTGTTGTCGGCATCGTCATACACGTAAGCCAGTTTGAAGTAAGGCGTTAATGCCTGCTCGCC
This sequence comes from Enterobacter sp. DN, assembly GCF_046054285.1. Lineage (NCBI taxonomy): Bacteria > Pseudomonadati > Pseudomonadota > Gammaproteobacteria > Enterobacterales > Enterobacteriaceae > Enterobacter > Enterobacter sp. DN. The sequence continues at coordinate 80,299 of NZ_JBJJTG010000011.1, read as the reverse complement.
GCCGTAGTTGAAGGTATAACCTGCATCCACGCCGAGTTCATAACGCATACTGTCGTAAGACTGACCATCGATACGCATGTCGTTGCTTAGCTGGTAGTCATCACCGGACTGGAACAGGCCAGAGATCGCCGCGTAAGGCGTGACGTAGCCAGACAGGTTTGGTTTCCAGTCATAGCCCAGTTTCATCCCGAAACCAACGGCGTCAGTCGTGGTATTACCGTCAACATACTGACCGTTGCTCATGGTAGCAGAGAGGTCGTTGTTGAAGCGGGTGTAGCTCAGGGAGCTGTCGAGGAAGATGTCGTTCATGAACTTCGCCGACGCGTAGATCATCGCAGTCTGGCTGTCCTGATCGACCTGACCAGTACGATCGCTGATATCACCCTTCGCGAAACCAGCCGCACCACCGACAATCCACTTCGCGTTATTACCGTCGATCTGAGTATCCAGACCTACCATAATGCCGCTTACGTCCTGATCGTAGCTAACGGTGCCATTATCCGCGTCAAAGTTGCCGCCGAAATAGCTCACCCATGCGCCGCCGTTATCTGCCAGGCCATGACGGCTGTTGGTCAGACGGGTACCCACGGTATCCTGTTGCAGATTCCAGATGTTGGTATTAGCAGAAGGAATGCTCAGCGCCATGTTGGCGTAGTCAGTCAGTTCTTCCTGCTGGAGAACAACGGTGTCGCCCTTCTGCTGCGCCTGATAGGTATAAGCACCTAAATCGGCTTTGTTTGCCGCAGTAAAGCTGGCAGCGGTATCCGCGTTATTGTCATAGACGCGAACGATCTCTTTGTTTTCGTAGTCAGCTACGGAGCCTGCGCCGGTCGCATCGTCGATGCGCACTTTATAGTTACCGGCAACGTCACCGTTCACCGCCAGATGGCCGTCAGAGTTCAGCGCGACAACACCATAGTCGTAGCCCGCTTTAGAGCGATCGTTGGTGATATAGCGTGCGTTGTTCAGGTCGCTGTTCAGCACATAATCACGGCTGGCAACGTTAAGCACACCGCCATCGGTCAGCACCATATTGTGCGTATCAACCTGACCCAGACCCAGCGCCAGCTCTGCACCGTTGTCCACGGTAATGGTGTTGGCATACAGCTCAGCTGTCTCTTCAGTGAGTGCAGCACGGCTGTAGCTATCCAGATACAGGCTGTCGGTAGCCACACCACCGCTGTCGCCAATATTCAGGCTAGACGCATTGGTCAGGGTGATGGAATCTGCCAGCAGGCCGGAGTTTTCAACATTGACCTGAGACTGGTTGTTCACCGTCAGCGCGTCAATGTTGGAGATCTTACGGGTATCCCACTCGGAACCGTTATCCAGCGCCACGTTGAACCGGCCGCTCTGATAAACTTCTTCACCTGCAACATGACCGTTGCTGTCAAAGGTAGAATCAGGCCAGATGCTGTTTGGAGAAAGCGTGTGCCAGTCTACATCGCTGTAGCCTTCACCATACATCTGCGCCGTGCCGATGGCTTCAACGCTGGACTGCGCGGCACCCACCCATTTACTGCCGTTGGTCAGCGTGACATCCAGCTTGTCGGTATCATCCCAGCCGTTGGTAGTTGGGTTATAGACGCCGTCATCGGTGGTATCCGTTGCCGGATCGCCATTCTCGTAGAAGTTGTTATCAAAGGTGCTGGCGAAAAGGATGTCGCCGGTAATGGTAGAGTGATCGAAGGTAGCGGTGGTCTGCATAGCGTTATCAGACGCGCCAGCAACAACGATCAGCGCCGCATCATCCGCAGCCGTGGCGTTGGTTTCACCGTAGTCGCTCGGCTTCGCCGTTTGACCGTAGAAGCCACTGGTACCCAGATCGCTGTACGCACCAGAGGTCAGCACAGAATCTTTCACCACCAGCGTATCGGTAAAGATATTGCTGCTGTTAGCAACCCCTTCAACACCGTCGTATGGCGTGTTATCCAGCTCCTGATAACCCTGCGTCAGCGTGATGCCCGCGATATGGGAGTTGTTCTGAATAACGATATCAGATTCAACGTCCAGCGTGATCGCGTTACCCAGACCATAGGTGTCCAGATAATGCGTTTCAGTGGTTTCACCATTGACGACATCGTAGGCGTAATGCTCGTAGGTATCGTTGATGGTGGAGTTATCAACAGTCAGGCTAAAACGATCATACTGGGTATGAGTGGTACCGTCAGTATCCACGCCATCTGCACACGTCGTGGTCATACACTCTGACGTGATCATGCCGTTAATGGTGCTGTTAGAAATACTCAACGCGTTCGCACGGCCATTGACACCATCATCCAGATAGTATGTCGAAATAACTCCGTTTACGGTTGATTTATTGATGACTGGATAAATGTCACCATCATGTGTGGCATCTGAATAATCCCAGTCAGCATAACCATAATACCAGGGCGTGGACGCGGTATTGTCATAGCCAAAAGTATTATATGTTGTGCCGGATATATCTTTCGCATTGGCCTGAGAAGCGATAGCCAGTGTGCAGGCTAATGCAAGTTGTGATACAACCAGTTTCTTTTTCCATGTTTGCATTGGGTCATCCCTCCTCAGGGACGTAAGCAAGTTTGTCCATCAAATCATTTAGCAACATTAAATTGCGGAAGGAATTATGCAGTTTCACTTCGAAAAGGTTCAATGAATGATTCCATTAAGTCCGTATTCAGACAAATAAGCTTGTAAACCCAGGACAATATCAATCATTATGAATAAATATTATAAATTCAACTGATTGCAAACTACTTTAGTTGCTTCGGCACATATAATAAAAAGCAATAAATCATTAATATTTATAATCCCGAACCAATATAGAAACCTCACCAATATTACATATCACACTGAACACCAGAATAAGCTTTATAATATAGACAAAATACATACAGCGAATATTAGTCGATTTCAAAAATCTAAAAGACAACTTTAGTAAAACACCGCTCCCTGCTTTCAGGTACACTATACCTCTTTGTTCCACAAACATCAGGCATACCATGACCGATTTAATTGCACGTCCCCGTCGCCTGCGCAAGTCTCCCGCACTGCGCGCCATGTTTGAAGAGACAACACTGACCTTAAACGATCTGGTGTTGCCGATTTTTGTTGAAGAAGAGATCGATGACTACAAAGCCATCGACGCGATGCCGGGCGTGATGCGCATTCCTGAAAAGCATCTGGCCCGCGAGATCGAACGCATTGCGAATGCGGGCATCCGCTCGGTGATGACGTTCGGTATCTCCCACCACACTGACGCGACCGGCAGCGATGCCTGGAAAGAAGACGGCCTCGTCGCCCGCATGTCGCGCATCTGCAAAGAGAGTGTGCCGGAGATGATCGTCATGTCCGATACCTGCTTCTGCGAATACACCTCTCATGGCCACTGTGGTGTGCTGTGCGATCACGGCGTGGACAACGATGCGACCCTGCTGAATCTGGGCAAGCAGGCGGTAGTTGCCGCCGCTGCGGGTGCGGATTTCATTGCGCCTTCTGCGGCAATGGATGGGCAGGTACAGGCGATCCGTCAGGCGCTGGACGCTGCGGGCTTCACCGACACCGCCATCATGTCCTATTCCACCAAATTTGCCTCCTCTTTCTACGGCCCGTTCCGTGAAGCAGCCGGCACGGCGCTGAAAGGCGATCGTAAAACCTATCAGATGAACCCGCTGAACCGCCGCGAAGCGATTCGTGAGTCTCTGCTGGATGAAGCCCAGGGCGCTGACTGCCTGATGGTGAAACCGGCTGGCGCATACCTGGATATCCTGCGCGACATTCGCGAACGCACCGAACTGCCGCTGGGCGCCTACCAGGTGAGCGGCGAGTACGCGATGATCAAATTCGCCGCGCAGGCGGGTGCCATCGACGAAGAGAAAGTGATCCTCGAAAGCCTGGGGGCGATCAAACGCGCGGGCGCGGATCTGATCTTCAGCTATTTCGCGCTGGATCTGGCTGAGAAGAAAATTCTGCGTTAATCCGCTTTAGCGCCGGGTAACGGCTTCGCCTTACCCGGCCTGCTCTCTGCGCTAATCTTCACCAAACTGCAATACAAACGACATCTCCTCCTTCTACTGTCTGGGCAAGACGGCAGGAGGAGTGATCAATGTTTAGTCTCGACAGCGTTCTTGATGACCTTTGGCCTCAGGCGAGGCCCGCACCCTGGCAAAAAAGTCTGTTAAAAAGACTGCTTCACGAAGACGAATTTCAGCAGTTTGCCGCCAGCCACCGTCACCTGAAAGGGCTGGATATGGTGGAGCAGGTACTGGAACACCTTGATATTCACTGCTCCGTTTCCGCCCGCGACCTCGAACAAATCCCCGAACACGGCCCACTCATTGTGATAGCGAACCACCCCACCGGCACCCTGGATGGGCTGGCGCTGCTGTATGCCGTTTCCCGCGTGCGCCGCGACGTGAGGGTTGTTACCAACAGGATGCTGTCCCACCTTGAGCCCCTCAGTTCATTATTTATTCCCGTAGATAATATGGGCGGCAGAACCGCAAAATCCTCGCTGATACAGATGGAGCAGCACCTGCAAAACGCCGGCGTGCTGATCTTCTTTCCGGCGGGCGAAGTTTCCCGCCCAACGCGCAAAGGCATCCGCGATAAAAAATGGCATCCGGGCTTTATCAAGCTGGCCGGCAAACTACGGGTGCCGCTACTCCCGGTACATATCCAGGCGCACAACAGCCTGCTGTTTTATGCCAGTACCCTGGTCTCGCCAACGGTATCCATGCTGCTGCTGATGCAACAGATGTTTCGCCGCCGTCACAGTCAGCTGCCGATCAAAATCGGCCAGCAGATTGCCTGGAATGACCGGTTTAGTTCTACCCTTTCATCGCGTGAGATGGCCGAGCAGTGTCGTCAGCACGTGATACGTCTTGGCAAGGGATTGCCTGGCGTCTTTAAAACCCAGTGCGCCATTGCCCGCCCGGAAGACAGGGCGACGCTCAAGCGCGAACTGGCGCAGGCCGAGTGTCTGGGCAAAACCAGCGATGGTAAGGCCATCTATCTTTGGCAGCGCAACGGGCAGGAAGAGGCGCCTCTGCTGCGCGAGCTTGGGCGGCTGCGCGAGATTGCCTTTCGTGCCGTGGAGGAAGGCAGCGGGAAGCGCCGGGATACGGACAGCTACGATGATGACTATCTGCACCTCATTCTGTGGGATGACGATGACCTGGAAATTGTCGGCGCGTACCGCTTTATGCCAACGGCCATGCAGGTGGAAAAGCGCGGCGTCGAGGGGTTGTACAGTTACAGCCTGTTCCACTACGACGAAAAAATGCAGGACATACTGGAGCACGGCATTGAGCTGGGGCGCAGCTTTATACAGCCGCGCTACTGGGGGCGTCGCGGTCTGGACTATCTGTGGTCAGGCATTGGCGCCTATCTGGCACGCTATCCCCATTACCGTTACCTGTTTGGTCCGGTGTCCATCTCCGGCGGCTTACCGCCAGCCGCACGGGATCTGCTGGTGGCGTTTTATCGTCTCTGGTTTCCGGCCAGCCATCCCCTAGCCGCCTCGCGTCAACCCTACCCGGCCTCACTTCCGGACGTGCTGGCACAGTTTGGCGGAGTGGATTACGTGGATGACCTGACAAAGCTGAAATCCCTGCTCGGCAACCTGGGTTGCGGCATCCCGCCGCTCTACAAACAGTATTCCGAGCTATGCGAACCCGGCGGCGTGCAGTTTATCGATTTCGGCAGCGATCCGGCGTTCAATAACTGTATCGACGGGCTGGTGCTGGTGGATCTGTGTTATCTGAAGGCAAACCGCTATCAGCGGTATATAGAAGCACACCTTTAGCTCCGTTGCCCGGTGGCGCTGCGCTTACCGGGCCTACAATTAAACGTAGGCCGGGTAAGGCAACGCCGCCACCCGGCAATCAAGGCGCACGGTAAAACGGCTTATCCCCCAGGATAGTCGCCCGCTGCATAATCCTTCGCTGCGGCAGGTAATCCGCATTGGCGTAATGCTGCGTGACGCGGTTATCCCAGATCGCCAGATCGTTCTCCTGCCAGCGCCAGCGCACCTGGAACTCCGGTTTGGTGATGTGCGCGAACAGGAAGCCGAGCAGCGCCTCACTCTCTTTTTCCGCTACGTCCACGATACGCGTGGTAAACCCTTCATTCACAAACAGCGCCTGTTTGCCCGTCACCGGATGGGTACGCACCACCGGGTGCAGCAGCGGGGGATGTTTTGCGACCGCATCCAGCCAGCGCTGGTGCTCCTCTTCGCTTTTGCGGTACTTGTACTCCGGGAACGATTTTTTGAAGTCATGCTCCGCCCGCAGGCCGCTCAGCAGAGTCTGGAGCGGCGCGGAGAGCGCCTCAAACGCGGCAATCCCGCTGGCCCATAGCGTATCCCCACCCGTTTCCGGCAGCTGTTTTGCTGCCAGAATCGCCCCGGCTGGCGGTGTGTCGATAAAGGTAACGTCCGTGTGCCAGTTGTCATTATCGGGCGGGTTATCGTTATGGGTGTCCAGCACGATAATTTCCTCCACCCCTTCCGCATGCGGGTAGACCGGATGGATATGCAGGTCGCCAAAACGCAGGGCCAGCGCGCGCTGCTGCTGTGGGGTAATGGCCTGTTCGCGCAGGAACACCACCTGATGACGCAGCACCGCGTGGTACAGCTGCTCAAACTGGTTATCGCTCAGCGGACGGGTTACGTCCAGGCCCGAGACCTGCGCGCCAATATATGGCCCCAGCGGGGTAATGGTCAGTCGTTCACTCATTGTATTTCTCCATGCCAGGGCGTCAGGCGACGCTGTAGCGCGCGCAGTCCCAGTTCTAATCCAAAGGCAATCGCGGCGATCACCGCGATCCCTGCCAGTACCACGTCAGTCGCCAGGAACTCTCCCGCCGACTGCACCATAAACCCAAGGCCGCGCGTGGCGGCTATCAGCTCTGCCGCCACCAGCGTAGACCAGCCCACCCCAAGGCCGATGCGCAGCCCGGTCAGTATCTCCGGCAGCGCGCCTGGTAAAATGACGAACAGCAGTATCTGCGCGCGGCTGGCGCCGAGCGACTGCGCCGCACGTATGCGTACCTGCTGCGCACTTTTTACGCCAGCCAGGGCCGACATGGCTACCGGCGCAAATATCGCCAGGTATATCAGTAAGATCTTTGACGTCTCGCCGATGCCAAACCAGATCACCATCAGGGGCAGGTAAGCCAGCGGCGGGACGGGACGGTAAAGCTCTATCAGCGGGTCGAGAATGCCGCGTACCGTCGGGCTCAGTCCCATCGCGATCCCCACCGGAACGCCAATAATGACCGCCGCCAGCAGCGCCACCAGAATACGCGTCAGACTGGCGCCTAAATGCTGCCAGAGCGTGGCATCCATAAAGCCCTGCGGCCCGGCGATAGTAATCAGTTTTTCCAGAACCTGACCTGGCGGGGGCAGAAACAGCGGGCTGATCCACTGCTGCGCGGCAACCGCCCACCATACCGCCAACAACACCACCAGCGTGCCGACGCTTAAGGAGAGCTGGCGAGAGAACGGCCAGCGTAATGCAAGGCGCGTCCGCCGCGTTTTTTCACTGAAAACAATGCTCATGAGAACGCCTCCCGTTGCTCAAACACGCGGCTTAAGACGTATTCACGCTGTTCAATAAACAGCGGATCGGATTTGATGCTGCGTACCGGCTCTCCCGCCACATAGCGGCGGGCAAAGTCAAGCGGCAGGCGCTCCAGCACGCGTCCCGGCCCCGGTGAGAGCAGCACCAGCTCCGTCGCCATAAACACGGCCTCTTCGATATCATGGGTGATTAACAGCACCTGCTTGCCGGTTTCGTGCCACAGGCGCAGCAGCAGGGTTTGCATCTGCTCGCGGGTGAAGGCATCCAGCGCCCCGAAAGGTTCGTCCAGCAACAGCAGCTGTGGGTTAGCCGCCAGCGCACGGGCGATCCCGACGCGCTGACGCTGCCCGCCTGAAAGCTGCCAGATAAAGCGTTTTTCAGCCCCCTCCAGCCCGACCTTTTTCAGCATATCGCGCGCCGTTTTCAGGCGCTGTTCACGCGCTACACCGGCCAGTTGCAGACCAAATGCAACGTTTTCCTGCACGTTTCGCCACGGGAGTAGTCCTTCATTCTGAAAGACCACGCCGCGCTCTGCGCCCGGCCCCGTTACCCGTTTCCCTTCCAGTTGGATCGTGCCGTGCTGATACGGTACAAACCCGGCGATCAGGTTCAGCAGCGTCGTTTTCCCGCAGCCGGACGGTCCCAGCACCACCAGCAGTTCACCGCTGTCCAGCGTCAGGTTGATCTCTTCCAGGGCGGGTTTGCCGCCGTAATCGGCAGACAGGTTTGTAATGTTCAGCATTGCAGCCCCCTTATTTCACGAAGCGATCGGTCACGAACTGGCTGTAATCCGCCGCCACCGCAGGTACTTTGCCCTGCTCTTTCAGGAACGTGGCAGTATCGACAATCGCTTTGCTCACCGGCCCGTTCAGCTGCTGGACCTGCTGCACAGGCGTCAGATAGGTGTTGCCTTTTACCAGCCCCGGCACGTCAGCTTCCGGCACGCCGCTCAGACGTGAGAGTTTCTCCAGGTTGGCGGGCTGTTTCAGCCATTCATCCGGGTTGCTGATGTATGGCTGCTGTGCGTCGATGGCGCTTTTGGCGAAGGCTTTCACCACTTCAGGGTGTTTCTCGGCAAAGTCCTTACGTACGACCCAGACGTCAAGGGTTGGCGCGCCCCACTGCCCCACTTTTTCGGAGTCGGTCAGCACGGTGCCCTCTTTTTCAAGCTCGTTGACGGCGGGCGCCCAGACGTATGCTCCGTCGATGTCGCCACGCTGCCAGGCGGCAATAATCGCCGGAGGTTGCAGGTTGATGATCTGCACCTGGCCCGGCTTAATGCCCCAGTGTTTCAGCGCTGCCAGCAGGCTGTAATGCGTGGTGGAGATAAACGGCACCGCGATGCGTTTGCCGATCAAATCTTCGGGTTTCGTGATAGTTTTCTTCACCACCAGCGCTTCGGAATTTCCGAGCTGCGACGCCAGCAGGAAGACTTCAATCGGCACCTGCTGGCTGGCGGCCACCGCCAGCGGGCTGGAGCCCAGGTTGCCAATCTGCACATCGCCCGAGGCTAACGCCCGCACAATCGCCGCGCCGCTGTCGAACTTGCGCCAGTCGACATTCGCCCCGCTCGCTTTGGCAAAGGTGTTGTCCGCCTGCGCGACTTTCGCCGGCTCAGCGGAAGTCTGATACGCGACGGTGACGTCCACCGCCTGCGCCTGAAATGCCCACAGCGCCAGTGCGCCGAGAAGTGTGATCCGCGATGAAATTGCCATAATGTCTGCTCCCCTTGTTGTTATGAGGGCAGTATTTCCGGCGCGAGAATTTTGATAAAGGAATAAAAAAGAATCGCTAATGACGATTCGTTTTTAGAAAAAAAGCGGGAAAGGATAGTGAATTTTGTGCGGTTGTTTCGCCGGGTGGCGCTGCGCTTACCCGGCCTACGGTTCGTGCAATTTGTAGGCCGGGTAAGGCGCAGCCGCCACCCGGCAAAGACCTCAGCGCTGAACCGTCAGCGCAGCAATATCCTGCGGCGTGGTGCGACAGCAGCCGCCAATCAGCTTCGCACCAGCATCCAGCCACTGCGGTAAATACCCCGCCAGCGTCTCGCAGGCGTCACCGTGGTGATGCCAGGTTTTGCTCACCGCATCATAATGCTCGCCGGAATTCGGATAGACCACCAGCGGCAGCGACGTCAGGCTGTGCAGATGCGTCAGCGCCGCGGTGGTGTTTTCCAGCGCGATACAGTTGATCCCCAGCGCGACAACCTGTGGATAGCTTTCGAGCGCAGAAACGACATCCCGCAGCGGCGTCCCGTCACTCAGATGCTCGCTGTCACGCAGGGTAAATGAGAACCATGCCCGGGCGCGAGGATACGCCGTCAGCATCGCCGCCAGCACCTTAATCTCCGGGAAAGAAGGCAGCGTTTCACAGGCCAGCAGATCCGCGCCCGCATCCAGCAGCGCCTCCACGCGGGGACGGTGGAACGCGGTGAACTCTTCAGCGCGACGCACATAATCGCCGCGATATTCAGAGCCATCGGCAAGGTACGCGCCGTACGGCCCTACCGACCCCGCCACCAGCAGCGTGCCCGCCTGCGCATTCTCTGCCAGGTACGCTTCCCGCGCTTTGCGTGCCAGCTCTACGCTTTTGCCAATCAACGCCCGGGATTGCGCCTCGTCGAGCCCGCGTGCGGCAAAGCCCGCAGGCGTGGCCTGATAGCTGGCGGTGATCGCCACCTGTGCCCCCGCGCGGTAATAGTCGAGGTGCACGTCCCGGATCAGCTCCGGGTTTTCCATCAGCACTTTGGCCGACCAGAGGCTGTCGGCAAGGTTACAACCGCGCGCTTCCAGCTCCGTTGCCATCGCCCCATCCAGCACGACAAACGGCTGGTTTTCAAGGAGGGCGGTAAGCGGATTATTCTGCGACATGTTCAGGCTCCTGCGTGGTCAGGTTTCGGGTCAGGTAGTACGCACCATAACACAGGGCGACAAACGGAAGCCCGCAATAAAGGGCAATACGCTGGCTGGGGTCAAACCACAGGCCGACGCAGGCCACCAGACAGAGGATAAAGCCAAGCACGGGCACCAGCGGATACCATGGCGCGCGATACTGCAACGCCGAAAGTGGCTGCCCGGACTGCACGTGACGGCGACGAAACACGAAGTGTGACGCGCAGATGCTGATCCACACCGCCACCACCGCAAAACCGGAAATGGCTGACAGGGCCACAAACACCGTATCCGGCGCGACCACGCTGGAGAACAGCGCCAGCACGCCACCCAGCATGGAAACGGAGAGCGCCGTCAGCGGCACGCCGTTTTTGTTGACGCGGGCAAAGCAGCGCGGCAGCGTTTTCTCGTTAGACAGAGACCACAGCATACGGCCAGAAGCGTATAGGCCCGAGTTCGCCGCCGAGAGGATCGCCGTCAGGATCACGAAGTTAAAGATATCCGCCGCATACGGAATGCCGACCTTTTCAAACACCACCACGAACGGGCTTTTCTCCACGCCAGCCTGCTGCATCGGTATCAGCGCCGCCAGCACAAATACGGTGCCAATAAAGAAGATGATGAGCCGGGCGATGGTGGTGCGAATAGCAACCGGAATAACCTTGTGTGGGTTTTCCGTTTCTCCTGCCGCGATGCCGATAAGCTCCGTTCCGGAGAAGGCAAAGTTGACCGCCACCATGGTCATCAGGATCGGCAGACCGCCGTGCGGGAACCAGCCTTCGGCAGTAATGTTGCTTAAGCCCGGCGCCGGTGAACCGTCCTGCATCGGGATAAAACCGAAGATCGCCGCCCCGCCGAGAATAATGAAGGCGATGATGGTGATGACTTTCACCAGCGAGAACCAGAATTCCCCTTCGGCGAAGAAGCGCGTGGAAATGACGTTAAGAGCAAAAATCACCACGCAAAAGACGACGCACCACGTCCAGACAGGAACCTGCGGGAACCAGTACTGCATACAGAACCCGGCTGCGGTAAAACTCGATCCCAGCGCCACTGTCCACGTTAGCCAGTAGAGCCACGCCACGGTATACCCTGTCGCCGGGCCGAGATAACGAGCGGCGTAGACGTGGAACGCGCCGGTTTCCGGCATCGCTACGGAAAGCTCGCCCAGACACTGCATAACCAGCCAGACCACCAGCGCACCAATAAGATACGCCAGCAGCGTGCCCGCCGCGCCGGTTGTCGAAATGATGTATCCGGTATTGAAGAATAACCCTGTGCCGATAACGCCCCCCAGCGAGAGCATAATCAGGTGACGGGTTTTCATGGTGCGCTTAAGCTGCCCGTTTTGTTGTTCTGTTTGCATATTACCTTCTAAACGTATGGACATCTAAACATCCAAAGAAGGGTGTTATACCGCGATTGTTAACAAAAAGCCACCCGGCACGACTTCGGCGCAATTATTGGTAAATCTTTAAATCAGTTCTATAGTCGACACAGTTTCTTCTTCACCAGGACTCACTATGCGATTTAACGGACTGACCAAAGGTTTCTTTATTCTCATCCTGGCCCTTGTTACCTGGGCTTTCTTTGACGTGCTGTCACCCTATTTCTCGGCGATTCTGTGGGCCGCGATCCTGACCATCATTTTCAACCCGGTGAAAAACAAATTGCGTACCGCGCTGGGCGATCGCAACGGGCTGGCTTCCCTCCTTACACTCGGCATTATCTGCCTGATCGTGTTTATTCCGTTGATGGTGATCCTTTCCTCGCTCGCGGTGGAACTGAACATGGTTTACACCAAGCTGCAACAGAACAACACGCAGTTCCCGGAAGTCATCGCCGGTATCTTCAATCGCCTGCCGGACTGGGCCAGCGGCTTCCTGGCGGATCACAACCTGACCAACGCCGCGCAGATTCAGAAAAAGCTTTCCGATGTCGCGTTACAGGGTGGACAGTATCTGGCGGGAAGCGCGTTCCTGATTGGTAAAGGGACGTTCGGCTTTGCTATTAGCTTCGGCATTATGCTGTACCTACTGTTTTTCCTGCTCAAAGACGGGCCCTATCTGGTGCGCCAGATCCTCGACTCGCTGCCGCTGTCTGACTTCGCCAAACAGCACCTGTTCGCTAAGTTTGTCGGCGTCTCGCGAGCCACGGTAAAAGGTACGGCGGTCGTGGCGGTGGTTCAGGGTACGCTTGGCGGTATCGCCTTTGCCATCGTCGGTATTGACGGTAGCGTACTGTGGGGAGCGCTGATGGCGTTCCTCTCCCTGGTGCCCGCCGTCGGCTCGGCTATCGTCTGGGTTCCCGCCGCGATCTTCCTGTTTGCCACTCACCAGCTGTGGCAGGGTCTGTTCATTGTGGGCTTTTTTGTCATTATCGTCGGGCTGGTGGACAACCTTTTACGTCCGCTGCTGGTGGGCAAAGACACCAAAATGCCGGACTACCTGATACTGATCACCACGCTCGGCGGTATGGAGCTGTACGGCATTAATGGTTTTGTGATTGGGCCGCTGATTGCCGCCCTGTTTATCGCCTGCTGGAACCTCTTCTCCGGCCGCGACCACGCAGGCAACGCCGAGGAGCTGGACGCAGACTTTATCGAAGAGGGAAAAAACCCTCCGGATCTCTAACGAAACGCGTTTTGTCAGGCGGCCCTGTGCCGCCTTTTTTTTCGCGATAAATCAGGGGTTTTCTATAATCTGAAATGAACGCTCTTCCACATTTGTCGTAGAAGGATCCAACAGGTGCGAATCGCCACGATCACAAACTGGGCCTATGGTGTCACGGTGTGCCTGACCATTGCCTCCGGTATCGTCATGCTGATGGCTTCCCATGCCGACAACGTAGAGCGTCAGGCTGTTAAGCAACGACAAATTTTTGACCAGCTTACGGAAGAGATTGAAGCAGAAACCTGGATGCTCTCCGATTTAGCGCGCCTTTACGCCATCAAAAAAGAGCCCGATGTGCTGAAAGCGTACTAGGCGAAAGAAGGTGAACTGAAGAATATTGAACACAAAGTGGGACAGTTAAAAGATACGGGCGCAACGGGCGAAGAGCTGGCGCTGCTGTATGAAGGGCTGAAGATTGTTGATGGCCTACAGGATGAACAGCAGGCAGCAATTGCCAGCGTCGCCCGGGGTGAGGAACAACAGGCCATTGCGTTACTCTTCGGCAAAATCTACGAACTTGAAACGGAACGCGCCCAGAGCAAGATTGACCATTTTCGTATGCTGCTGGATAAGCGCATTATTGCCGATGTCCAGGCGGCGACCAACACGTCGAAAACGCTGCGTACCGCCTCAGAGGTGATGGTCGGCCTGACCGCCCTGCTCTTCTTATTCGTGATGGGCTTTATTCTCAAGCACCGCGTGCTGCGCCCGGTAGTGCGCCTCAGCGATGTGGTTCACCGCCTGGCCTCACAGGATTACGGCGTCGAAACGCCCAATTTCAACCAGATCGATGAGATAGGCGATATGGCGCAGGCCATTCGCATTTTCCGCGAGAACGGGCTGGCAAGGCAGCGGCTTGAAAAAGAACGCGACGCAGACTGGGCCATCCGCGAGCTGCTCGCGCGAATGACCCAGCGCTTGCAGGGGTGCGAGAACGTCAGCGACGTGATTGAGGTGGCAGAGCTGTTTGCTCCCAACATTGCGCCGGGTATCGCCGGACGTCTGTATATCCTGGATCGAAACCCGTGGGAGATGCGCTGTGCGGCGGAATGGTTATCTCCACAGGGAGAAAAAAATGCTTTCCACCCCGATCAATGCTGGGCCATACGCCGTGGTCAGAGCCACCCACCGGTCAACGGCGAGCCGGATATCGGTTGCCAGCATCTGCCTGAATCACAAAAAGACAGCTCACTGTGCGTGCCGCTCATTGCGCAGGGGGAAGCCATTGGTTTGCTGTCGTTTCAGAACATCACGCCTGAAACGGCGCCGTCCCGCGCATATCTCGAATTAATGGCGGAAGCCCTGGGTCTGGCGCTGGCCAACCAGCGTCTGCGCGATGCCCTGCTGGAAAAAGCGCTATTCGACCCGCTCACCGGCTTGCGTAACCGCCACCACCTGGAAGATACCCTGCGCACTCAGATAGCTCAGGCAATGCGCAATGATGAGCCGGTGAGCTGCATGATGATCGACATCGATCACTTTAAAAGCATTAACGATCGCTTCGGCCATGAGGCTGGCGATCATGTGATTAAGAGCGTGGCGACAATTGTTCAGCGTGCCGTGCACGATGCCGGCCTGGCCTTCCGCTTTGGTGGCGAAGAGTTTCTGGTGCTGCTAACGGGTGCGGATGAGGAAGCGGCTCACGCCTGCGCAACGGAGATTTATAACGGCGTCCATACGCTGTCGCTGCGCTATGGGCTTGCTGAGATTGGCCCGGTGGATGTGTCGATCGGGATCGCCAGTTACCCGCAGCACACCCAAAGCGACGACCTGCTGCGCGCAGCAGATGTGGCGCTTTACCGGGCGAAAGAGTTGGGGCGCTCGCGGATCGTCAGTTTCAGTATGCTGGAGACGGGTTAACCGAAACTCAGTGCAAATGACGTCAGAGGTACTCGCACTCTCTTATTCCCTCACATTGAGGGTGCGTTATCATTCTTTGTACAAATAAATCAATCTTAACGATGCCACCATTGATAAAAAATGGGGGTGCGTAAATATATCAATAAATCAAAGCGATCATTTTTTAAACTCGGGTGGCTTATTACACTGACTTTTTATGTTTTAAAAAACGTAAGCTCCAGCCAGCGGTCTGCAATCACGAGGCAAAAAACCGCTATCGTTTTGATTTTTATGATTTTAATCAAGTAGCGTTTGCAAAAAGACGTGGCGTTCAACAAAATAGACAAACTTATAGGATAAATAACTTATAATTCTTATACTTCTGTGAAAAAAGAGGAGGCTAATATGCGAATAATCCTAATGCTGTGCTGCTTTTTGGTACAAAGTTTAGGCTGGGCTGGCGAACTGCCAAAACCTGTGGGCAAACCCATTTTAACCATTACCGGTAATATAGAAAATACGAACGAAAATGGAAAAGCCGTTTTTGATATTGCCAGCCTTGAAAAACTGGGGATGGTGAGTTTCCAGACGACCTCTCCCTGGTATAATGGCCGCACGAAGTTTGAGGGTATCCCGATGCGCAAACTCATGGAGTATGTGGGTGCAAAGGGTTCTGTCCTGAATGTGGTTGCACTCAATGATTACACGACCGTCATCCCTCTCAGCGACTTCCAGAAATACAACGCCATCCTGGCTTTAAAGGTCAATGGCGAATATATGCGCATCCGCGATAAAGGTCCGTCATTCATCGTCTACCCTTATGACAGTCTTCCTGAACTCAATAATCAGATTTATTACTCGCGATCGGCATGGCAGGTCAGCAAAATGAAGATTGAATAGTAGTTCAGGAGAACATAATGAACAGGATACTGGTTGGTATCATTTTTTCTCTTTTTATCACTACGGGATATATAGCCTTTCTTGTCTACGACCGTCAGCAGGAGTTGCAAAAACTGACTCACTACACTGAGTCCTGGTCTGTAGCCCAACTGGTATCTGAATATTACCGATTTGAATCATGGATTGGACTGTACGCAACCGAGACTGATGACGTTACGGTAGACCAGGTTCGCATGCGCCTGGAAATCATGCTGAGCCAGAATGATTTATTGAAAGAGGGCGGCCTGGGTCGTTATATAAACAGCGACAAAGCGCATCAGACGCTCGCCTTACGCCTGGAAAACATACTGAACTATCTGGATGCTCATCTTGAGAAAATGAGCCGTTCAGAGTTAAAGCTCTATCTGAAAAATATGCATTCACTGGATGCCCCGCTAAGCCAGCTTTCATCAACGGCTTTAACAAAAGATGTTAATACAATCAATGAAACTAACCTAAAAATACAGGTTCTATATTATATTTATTCAGCACTTTCGCTGTTACTGGTTATTTTAAGCTTCATACTGGGCTTTTTGATTATCTATCAAAATAAAAACATTCTCAAAGCACATACACAGGTTAAAACGCTGGCTGAAGAACTTCAGCTGTCCAAAGAAACCCTGCAAATCCAGAATACAAAACTGGAATACGATGTTTATCATGACTCCCTTACCGGCATGAAAAACCGTCTTTTCTTCTGGGATGATCTCAATAAACTTAATCTACAGGCTGAGGAAAAACATATTTCGGTCACGGTGATGTTATTCGATTTAGACCGGTTCAAAGAGGTGAATGATACCTACGGTCATGATGCTGGCGATTTACTGTTACGTGAGGTATCCACGCGCCTTAACGCTTTGAGCCGCTTTTCAGAGACATTTTATCGTTTGGGCGGCGACGAATTTGCGTTTCTCTCCAGTGGCTTAACCGAAGCCGCAGCCGTTTCACGCGCGCGAGAAATCAGTGATAGCATCAGCAAGCCCTATACAATTAATAATCAACTCATCAAAATAGCCACCTGTGTGGGTATTGTTTTATCGGATAACGAACGACGTTCAGATTACCTTTATAAATTTGCCGATCTGGCGCTCTATGAAGCCAAGAAAGAAGGTTCTCAGCAAATCAAAGTCTTCCGCCAGCGAATGCTACAGAAGTTGCAGGAGAGCAGAACCCTTGAAAATGATATGGCAAGAGCAATAGAGAATGATGAGTTTATTGTTTATTACCAGCCTATTGTGAATTCCGTCAGCAAGGAAATTTACGGCTATGAAGCGCTTATTCGCTGGATGCACCCCGTCAAGGGGATGCTCTCCCCGGATAGCTTTATTTTCGCCGCTGAAAAAACAGGCATGATCAACGAGATAGGTAAAACTGTACTTAAGCTGGCCTGTAGGGAAGCGGTCTCCTGGGCTGTTCCGGCCAGGATCTCCGTCAACGTCTCGCCTGTTCAATTGGGCAGCAAATCATTTATTAATACGGTGCAGTCCGTTCTGGCTGAGACCGGGCTACCGGCTAATCGTCTTGAGTTAGAGGTCACAGAGTCATCCCTCTTCAGTGACAGAAATAACCCCATTACGATCCTCAAAAAACTCCGCGCACTGGGCGTAAGAATTTCTATTGATGATTTTGGCACGGGTTATTCGTCGCTCTCCAGACTCAGCGAACTGAATTTTGATAAAATCAAGATCGATAAATCTTTTGTCAATCCGATATCTACGCAGGAAGATGCGCTTAATATTGTGAAGCTGATTACCGGTATGGCTAAAAGCCTTAATATGGGCGTCATAGCTGAGGGCGTTGAGACCGAAGAGCAGCTTGAGCGGCTTCAGGCTCTGGGTTGCGAGCTTGTGCAGGGATATCTTTTCAGCAAACCACAGCCTCAGGTCGACAGCAAAATTAAGAGCGGCCAGGAATGATCCCCTCTCCTCAGCCCGATACCAACCGGGATCACATTTTTCGCCCCTGGGTATTCACTGACAATAACCAGGTGTTATCATTCACCCCGTAAATACCTATCAACTCAAACCGAGGCTTTGATGCTGGAGAATGTAATCATCCGATAATCAGCTTCCCGACCTTTCCAGGCCGGACTGATTATCAATGCGCCGAAATCGTATGCGGACACCGCTGTGTGTTTGCACGTTTTGCACATGATGATTAAACAGGTTTTCCAGTATGAATTTATCCCGTCAGGAACAACGTACCTTACACGTTCTCGCCAAAGGTGGTCGAATCGCGCACGTCCGCGATGCATCAGGCCGCATCACCGCCGTTGAATGCTACACCCGCGAAGGGCTGTTGCTCACCGACTGCACCCTCGCCACCTTCAAAAAACTCAAAACCAAAAAACTGATCAAATCCGTCAACGGCCAGCCCTATCGGATCAACACCACCGGGCTGAATAACGTTCGCGCTCAGCTTGATAATCGCTAAGGAGAGTTTCAATGACAGCACACCACTTCACTTTTTATATCACAGACGAAAGTGATGCCAGTGATATCCGGGAAGTCGAAACCCGCGCTTTTGGCTTCAGCAAAGAAGCCGATTTAGTGGACTCTTTACTTGAAGATGAAAGCGCGCGCCCTGTGTTATCTCTGCTGGCCCGACATGAAGGCAAAGCCGTCGGGCATATCTTATTTACCCGGGCCACATTCAAGGGCGCATCTGATGCCCCTCTGATGCATATTCTCGCTCCCCAGGCGGTTATACCAGAATACCAGGGTATGGGCGTAGGCGGATTGCTTATCCAAAACGGAATTGAGCATCTGAGAGCACTGGGAAGTCAGGCGGTATTTGTTCTGGGGCATGCCGCTTACTACCCGAGACATGGGTTTGAACCGTGCGCCGGAGATAAAGGCTATCCAGCACCTTATCCCATTGCCGAGGAGCATAAAGCCTGCTGGATGCTGCAGTTTCTTTCGCCCCAACCGCTGGCTCGAGCGGGCCAGATACAGTGCGCCCGGGCGTTAATGAAACCAGAGCACTGGCGAGAGTAATCAATAAGGAAATGATGATGACTATTGGCACGATTATTACGGGTCCCGGACACATCGCGTTGTCATCCGGGGAGCGCAAAATCCCCTGGGATGAACCGGCTTTTAGCCAGCGTATGCTGGAAAACCATCTGTCGCAGGAGCACGACTGGGCCAGTCGCAAGCTGGCGATTATCGAACAACAGGTTGAGTGGATTGCCGGGCAACTGCCCTCCGGCGCCTGCATTCTGGATCTTGGTTGCGGGCCGGGCCTGTACACGCGCCAATTGGCGAAGCGCGGCTTCCGCTGTACGGGCGTAGATTTTTCTCCGGCTTCAATCGCCTGGGCTCGCCAGCAGGCGCAGGCAGACGGGCTTGATATTACCTATCATCAGCATGACGTACGCGGCTACGAGCCGGACAGACAGTTCGATTTCATCATGATGACCTTTGGTGAACTGAACGTGTTTAGCGCGGCAGACGCTCGCTCGCTGATTAACCGCTGCACGCAGTGGCTGGTTCCGTGGGGAAAGCTGCTCATCGAGGTACATACTTATGATGAAGTTAAACGTCAGGGAATGGCTGAGCCCGGCTGGCAGCGTTGCCCACAGGGGCTGTTCCTGGGCGTTCCGCACCTGCTGCTGACGGAGCACGCCTGGGATCCGGCTGCGCAAACCAGCTCAACGCTGTTTATGGCTATCGAAGAGAGCGGCAAGGTGACGCGTTTCGGCAGCCAAATGACCGCGTGGCGCGATGAAGCTTATCTCGAACTGTTGCGCACGGCCGGTTTGAGCGCCATTACCCGCCCGGATGAGGTGCAATGGCCGATCAGCGAAACCTTTGCAGGCAAGCTGTACGCGCTGCTGGCAGAAAAAAATGTTACCGATTCTCTTACTGCACAACCAATAAAAGGAATTCAACCATTGGATATCCCACGTATTTTTACTATTAGTGAAAGTGAGCACCGCATTCATAATCCGTTCACCGAAGAAAAGTACGCCATGCTGGGTCGCGTGCTGCGCATGAAGCCGGAAACCCGCATTCTTGACCTCGGCAGCGGTTCCGGGGAAATGCTCTGTACCTGGGCCCGGGATCACGCCATTACCGGTGTCGGTATCGATATGAGTCAGTTGTTCAGCGAGCAGGCCAGCCAGCGCGCGGAAGAACTCGGCGTGAGCCACCGGGTTCATTTCATTCATAGCGACGCCGCCGGGTATGTGGCAGAAGAAAAATGCGATGTGGCTGCCTGCGTCGGCGCGACATGGATTGCCGGTGGGTTTGCCGGTACGGTCGAGCTGCTGGCGCAAAGCCTGAAACCGGGCGGGATGATACTTATCGGTGAACCCTACTGGCGGCAGCTACCGGCGACGGAAGAGATAGCCCAGGCCTGCGGCGTCAGCTCGACAAGCGATTTCCTGACGCTGCCGGGGCTTGTCAGCGCGTTCGATGAACTCGGCTATGACGTGGTGGAAATGGTACTGGCAGACCAGGAAGGCTGGGATCGATATGAAGCCGCGAAATGGCTGACCATGCGCCGCTGGCTGGAAGCTAATCCTGACGACGACTTCGCGGCGGAAGTCAGGGCCGAGCTAACATTTTCGCCGAAACGCCACGTGACTTACGCGCGGGAATACTTTGGCTGGGGCGTGTTCGCTCTCATCGCCAGGTAACAACAGGTTCCCGGTATTTCTGAATGGATATACCGGGGGCTTCGCCTTTGCTTTGATCTGATGCATCACCTGCACAATACATATTCAGTATGTTTATTAATCAGGATATCACCATAAGGAGCATCATATGTCACAACATGACCATTTCTGCCAGGCTTGCGGAATGCCGATGTCGGCACCCGATGCGCACAGTGCCAGCGATCAATATTGTGCGTACTGCAGCGACAGCAACGGCAATCTTAAACCTTGGGAAGAAGCGGTATCAGGCTTAGCCAGCTTCCTTGATTCCTGGCAAAAAGTCGGCCCGGAAGAAGCAAAAAAACGGGCAAAACGTTATCTGACGGCAATGCCCGCCTGGGCTCATAAAGCGGACGAGTAATTTGAAATGGTGTGCTGATCGGCCGGATTGCTCGTTCTGCCGAACACACCCAGCAGCTTCACGCGCTAGCTTTAAATCACGGTGGCACCGACGAGGGAGCACCAGGCCTGCGCCCGCATTACGGCGAAGTTTTTCACAACGCTTACATCATAGACCCCGATGGCAACAAGCTGACATTCGTCTATTACACCGCACAAACCTGAGAACACTAAACAGGGGCCTTAGCGCCCCATCTGAAACTAAACTTATCCCGTAGATTTCAGATGAGCATAGGATGAGTTGATAAATACC
This sequence comes from Enterobacter sp. DN, assembly GCF_046054285.1. Taxonomy (NCBI): domain Bacteria; kingdom Pseudomonadati; phylum Pseudomonadota; class Gammaproteobacteria; order Enterobacterales; family Enterobacteriaceae; genus Enterobacter; species Enterobacter sp. DN. The sequence goes on along the minus strand of NZ_JBJJTG010000011.1, from coordinate 59,081 downwards.
GAGATTTCTGACTATTTTTACGCCAGAACGCCATAGTGTGGCAACCGCACCGCGATACCCTTCTCAATCCTTTTAATCTGAACAACAGCATGGCGTCTGCCTGCCCTTCAGGGACGGCTTACGTCTGCGTGTTGTCTGGCAGTAAGGCACAATACTATGTTCGCAAAATCATTTATTGCTTTCGACGATAGCGGTCATCTGAACGCTATTGCCTGACATGTTGTACTGGCGACTTTAGCAACATGCAGGAAGAGATAACACCATGAGAAAACTGCTTATCGCTGGCCCCACAAAACCTGCAATGATTTTTTCGATTAATGAATATCACTCATAGTCCCAATCCTTCTGCCTGTAATTATCAGCGAGCACAAACCCGTTAACATACCCCTATCAATTCATGTCCAACGGATCACCATGCTTAATCAACAGGCACATACACAGACGGTTAAAGCTAAAAAAACCGGCCTATCGTTTCTACTCATTCTCAGCGCTCTGATGGCTGTTACCTCTTTATCAACCGACATCTATCTTCCAGCTATGCCCATGATGGCCAAAGATTTACAGGGTGACGCAGAGCTGACAATCACAGGCTTCCTTATCGGCTTTTGCATCGCACAACTGATATGGGGACCGATTAGCGATCGTTATGGACGCCGTCTACCGCTGTTTATCGGTTTAGGTCTATTTATCATCGGCTCGGTGGGTTGCGCGTTATCAACAGATATTGTACAAATTGTCTTCTGGCGAGTTTTTCAGGCGTTAGGTGCCTGTACCGGGCCGATGCTGGCTCGAGCAATGATCCGTGACCTGTTTAGCCGCACGCGTGCCGCGCAAATGCTGTCAACACTGATGATCATCATGGCCATCGCGCCGATTGCCGGGCCCCTGATCGGCGGGCAGATGATTAAAGTCACCTCGTGGCATGCCATTTTCTGGCTGCTGGCTATTATCGGAACAGTCATGCTGATGTCGTTATTCTGGTTGCCGGAGACATTATCTGCTGAAAAATGCTCGCCAGCCTCCGTAGCCAAAGCCTTTCACAACTACTACGCATTACTGACCAATGCCAAATACATGCGGTTTACGCTATGCCTGACGTTCTATTACGTAGCAGCCTATGCCTTTATCACCGGTTCTCCGTTTGTGTACATCACCTACTTCGGCGTTGATCCGCAGCATTACGGTTGGCTGTTTGCAGTCAATATTGTGGGACTGATGGCGGTGAGCATGATCAACAGGCGTCTGGTTCACCGTTATCCACTGGAAACGTTGCTCAGGAATGCCGTACTTATCGCCGCTATTGCGGCAATCGTGCTGGCGGTCACAACAGGCCTGGGCATAGGCGGAATGACCGTGATTGTCGGCGCGGTGTTCGTGTTCTTCTCTATGAATGGCATCATCGCGGCGACGTCCACGGCTTGCGCTCTGGACGCAGTGCCTAATGTGGCAGGCTCTGCCTCGGCGCTAATGGGCGCGTTGCAATACGGCAGCGGCATCATCTCTTCACTGCTTCTCGCTCTGTTCAGTGACGGCACGCCATGGACGATGTGCTGGATAATTGCGTTGTTTACAGCTGCCAGCGCCCTGATGGCACTGACCGTTCAGCTAAAAAAATGACCACCACCTATCCACAGCATTTATGAATCAAACTCATAATGCCTACTTAAGCAGCGTAATTATCTTTAACCGCAACTTCGTTAATCTGTAACTGCCGCATGAATGCGTCATGTGAAATGCAGCGGCTCGTAGCTACAGCTGATGGGCATACCCCAGCCTGCGCGGCTGGGGCGTCACCGGAGACTCAATAAATATTCTTATTGAAGAAGACGTCTAACTTTTGCAAAGCCTCGTCAACGTATTTTGGCACCCAATATGTCTCGATATGGGTCGCGCCATCGATCAGGAAGAGTTCTTTGTCCTTCGTCCCGGTGGCTTTCGCGAACGCATCTTCAGTCATATAGAGCGTATCGGCTTTTGTACCGGCAATCATCAGCAGCGGTTTATTGATGAGATTGATATGGTCCGTGACGTCAAAGCTCATCAAATCCAGCAGACTGCTGGTGGTGTATTTAAACGTCGAGTTCGGGTGGGCGTGGGTTTTCCAGTAGTACTCGTAGCCCTGGCGGTACAAGGCAAAAGGTAATTTAGCAATCTGTTCATCGGTCAGGTTGGCATCGCCGGAGTAAAGCACTTCACCACCGGCGGCTTCCTGAGCACGTGCGTCAGAAGCCTGCTGAAGACGCTGCTGGAGAGTATCCAGCTGTGAATCCTGCATCCCGTTACGGCGCACAAGACCTGAGTTAAACATGCTGATGGTGGCAATCGATTTGAACCGCTTGTCAGTTTCGGCCGCAACCAGTGAATACCCGCCGCCTCCGCATATACCCAGCAGGCCGAGGCGGGTGGTATCGACACCAGGATACTGGCTGATGTAGTCAGCCATGCCGTGGATATCCTCAATGCGATTAGCGGGTTTATCCACGCTGCGCGGCATCCCACCGCTGGCGCCCTGATACGCCGCGTCGGCGGTAATGGTGATGTAGCCCTGTTCGGCGAGGCGCTGGGCATACAACCCGGCAACCTGCTCTTTTACGCCGCCATTAGGATGGGCGACCACCACGGCAGGGTATTTTTTGGCGGGATCGTAGTCAGCAGGGGTGTAGACATTCGCCGCAATCTGGATGCCATGCAGATCGTATTTCACGGGGTTAATGTTGACCTTGCCTTTGACGTTCTCGGTGATGGCACCGTCATAGGCCAGTGTGAATGGATTTTTTTTATAATCAGCCGCATTGACTGAGGTCACTCCGGCCATTGCCGTGAGTAGCATTGCACTGATAAGCGTGAATTTCATGGTCTCTCCCGATGAGTGTTGGCCTGGTTAGTCAGGCTCGCGGAATCAAATTGGCAGGCTCAGAGTAGGCAAAGAGGGCTGTCAGCATCGTGACCGGGAAATAACATTTTTGTCAGGAAACTGACCGGGATGGGAAAACATTTCTGACAGCGCTGTCAGCTAACCGTCAGCTTGATGTTGGCAACCAAGAGGCAGAATGAGCCCGAATAGTGAAAAGGAAATCCCGTTATGCACCTGTTGTTAGTCGAAGATGAAGAAAAAACGTCAACCTATCTCAACCGTGCGTTGAGTGAGTCCGGATTTACGGTAGATGTCTCTGCAGACGGAGCTGAAGGTCTTCATTACGCGCTGGAGTTCGACTACGACGCGATAATACTGGATGTGATGCTGCCGGGGATGGATGGTTACCGGGTACTTGAGGGTGTGCGAGCAGCCAAACAGACGCCGGTGCTGATGCTTTCGGCTCGCGGCTCTGTCGATGAACGCGTTAAAGGGCTTCGCCTTGGCGCGGATGATTATCTCCCCAAGCCCTTCTCGCTGATTGAGCTGGTGGCGCGTATTCAGGCACTGGTACGTCGCCGCGCTACGGATGGCGCAGACATCACTCAACTGCAAATTCACGAACTGCATCTCGACCTGCTGGCTCGCCGCGTATTTCGTGGTGGAACACGGCTGGAACTGACCGCGAAAGAGTTTTCCCTGCTGAGCCTTTTGGCCCGGCATCAGGGGGAGATTCTGTCAAAGATGATGATTGCGGAGCAGATATGGGACATGAATTTCGACAGCGATGCCAACGTGGTTGAAGTGGCCATTAAACGACTTCGGGCCAAAGTGGATGCGCCGTTCGATATCAAGCTGTTACATACCGTTCGTGGCATGGGGTACGTTCTTGAAGTCCGGTCCAAATAAATGAAGGGGATAAGCATGCCTGAGCGTTCCATCTCCGTTCACCTGGCGCTGATGTTTGCCTTATCCGCGCTGCTGATTGTGTCCGTTATCGGTATCCTGCTCAGAAGCTCCTTGCATGATTCTTTGCAAAAGCAGATGCACAACGAACTGCTGTTCCGGGAATCATTAATGAGTCCGTGGATCACCGCACGAACCTCGGCTGACGGCTGGTCGACGCTGGCCAATAAATTCACCGTATTAACCAATTCTGAAGGCGAGCGCGTTCGCTACTGGATAGTAAGCGATAACCCACGCTTTAGCATGGGGGGAACACCACCGGTGGGTGTTCAGTGGTCTTCTTTGCAGGAAGGCTTTAATAAAGTGCCCGGCGCATCAGAAGGTGCCTGCTCGCTGTTTCTGTTAGTGAAAACGATCCCCGCCAACGGTGAAAGGCCTGAGCTTCGCTATGTGGTTGCCATCGACTCCACGCCGTACATGGGCACACTCGATGCGTTCACGCGTACATTACTGATCATTACCGCACTGGGCGTCGTGATTGTCGCCTTACTGGGATACGTCGTTTCAAGGATCGGTCTTCGTCCCGTTGGGGCGCTCAGTAAACAGGCGAGGCAACTCGCTCCCGGGGACCATGGTCAGCGCCTGAATACCGAAGCATTACCTGACGAATTACAGCAATTAGCATCATCTTTTAATGGCGTGCTGGAACGGCAAGAGGTCGCCTGGAGGCAGCTCGAAAGCTTTAATGCCGATGTTGCGCATGAGCTCCGGACTCCGCTGACTAACCTGATTGGCCAGACGCAGTTAGGGCTATCACGTCGACGCTCGCAGGATGAACTGGAAGAGTTATTGGGTTCTAATCTGGAAGAACTTGAACGCATGACGTCGATAGTTAACGACATGCTGTTCCTGTCTCATGCTCATGCGGGTGAGCATGCGTCCCAGCTTACCCAGGTGTCCCTGCGGGAAGAAACCCTGAAAACAGCGGAGTATGTGGAACCCTCTTTTGCTGAAAAACAGCTCTCTATGGATGTTCAGGGCGACGTCACCGCGCATATCGACCGACGACTGTTCCACCGCTCACTGGCTAATTTACTGGAAAATAGCGCAAGACACTCCCCCTCCAACAGCAAGGTTACGGTGCGGTTAAGCGAAACCGGTCATCAGGCCTGTGTTGAAGTTTCAAACCCGGGCGATCCAATAGCACCAGAACACCTACACCGGCTTTTCGAGCGGTTCTATCGCGTTGACACCTCCCGAGCCAGGAGTGATACCCAGCATGGACTGGGCCTGTCGATTGTGCGTGCCGTCGCCATTATGCACCGGGGAGATGTCTTTGCCCGTAGTGAAGCGGGCATCAATACATTTGGCCTCACCTTTGCGATGCAAGCGAATAAAGCGGCGAGCAATGCTCACTCCGGCACTGAGCCGGGACCCGGGTTAACTGACAGAATTGTCAGGGGGGCGTCAGCCTGACGTCATCACCCTCTCGATAAAATCATCGCAGGCAATCCCCTCTTCATTGATAAGGACGCTTTGCATGATCGGACATTTACGTTACCTCGGGCTGTTACTGCCCCTCTTCACATTTTCATCCTGGGCAGCGGAGCAAAATCCTGCTGTCCATATCGCCCCCGCAGGAAGTCAGAACGCGGTGTACGGGCCAGCCGAGAACTTTACCGGTCGCGTCAGGGTTGATCCTCTCTTCAAACCGGATAACGACATCAGTGTTTCCGGGGCTTATGTCACGTTTGAACCCGGAGCTCGTTCCGCCTGGCATACGCATCCGGCAGGTCAGCGGCTGATTGTGACCTCGGGTGTTGGGCTCACCCAACAAGAAGGCCAGCCGGTGCAGGTTATCCGCGCCGGTGACGTTGTCTCTTGCCCGGCGGGCGTCAAACACTGGCACGGGGCGGCACCCGGCAGCGCGATGACGCATCTGGCGATAACCGGGATTGTGGATGGCAAAAGCGTTAACTGGATGGAGAAAGTGACAGATGAACAATACCACGCCCATTAAAGCATTAGCGGCAGCGGTACTGCTGACCTTTGGTTTTGGTCTCGCGGCACATGCTGCGCCCGTCAGTAAAGGAGCTTCAGAAATGAACCACGAACAAAAGGTTTCAGATACGCTGTCAGCCAGTCAACAGGCCATCCCGTTGATTGCGGCATCAATGGCCAGAAGTCAGATGGACAAGCTGAATGCCGCCCTGAATCAGGGTCTTGACGCAGGACTCACGATAAACGAAACCAAAGAGATTCTCGTCCAGCTTTATGCCTACACAGGCTTTCCCCGTAGCCTGAATGCGCTTAGTGAACTGATGAAGGTCGTCGAAGCACGTAAACAACGTGGTATCAAAGACGTTGAGGGTAAAGAACCGGTTGCCCCGATCCCTGTCGGGGATGAGCTTCGCCGTGTCGGTACCGCAAACCAGACAAAAATCTCAGGCGCTCCCGTCCAGGGCCCGCTGTTTGATTTTGCCCCGGTGATTAACCAGTTCCTGCAAACGCATCTTTTCGGCGACATTTTCGCCCGCGATAACCTCGACTGGCAAAGCCGCGAGCTGGCAACGGTTGGCGCATTAGCGGCCACGCCGGGCGTCGAATCACAACTGCTGTCGCATACGCGAGCAAGCATGCGGGTCGGCCTGACAGCAGCGCAGCTGCGCCAGCTGGCACAGGTTCTGCGTGAACATGGCGAAAGTGATGCAGCAACGCGAGCTGAAAAGGCGCTGCAACAGGCGCTCGCAAACAAGTAGGAGTGGGTTATGGAGCATGATCCCAACCGCAGAATGTTAATCACCGCACTTGCCGGGCTCACGCTGGCGAACGTTTCTTTGGCATCAGCTGCGACCGGAACCACAAACGTACAGGGTAAAAGCCGTGTTCTGGTGGCGTACTTTTCCCGCAGCGGAAATACACGAGTCATTGCGGGCGTCATTCACCGCAGCCTGAATACCGATCTGTTTGAAATCGAACCGGCTACGCCTTACCCAGAAGACTATTTTCAGACCGTTGAACAGGCGAAAAATGAGCGTGAGCGAGGCGTAAAACCGGCATTAAAAAATAACATTGCAGATATCTCACGCTACGAGACCGTTTATTTAGGCTTTCCGATCTGGGGGACCAGCGTGCCGCCTGTAGTGCAAGCATTTCTCAGCAGCCACAACCTTGCGGGCAAGTTAATCATCCCCTTCATTACTCACGGTGGCTACGGTAAAGGAGACAGTGACGACATCCTTACCCGTCTTGCCCCGACTGCACGTCGGGAAAAACCGCTGGTCATTGAATGCGACCAGGAGCGAAGAACCACTGAAACGGTCACCAGTTGGTTAGAGACGATACGCAGTTAATCGTCCGCATTCATGAGTCTGCCAAATAAGGGCAATCAGGGGTGCTAAATAATTAACGCTGACAACTCAGATATGATTGAACGGCAAACATAACAGAGGATGTAATCTTGAAGACAATCTTAAAAACGCTGGCCATCTGCGTAATGGCAGGTGGCCTGGTGGCTCAGTCGGTCTATGCCGAGCCGCTGGTCATTCAGGAACAAGGAAGCTTTTCTGCTGGTGGCACCATCAACACCGCTCCGGGAACATTTGATGCGAAAAAGCCGCTGGACTCTTCTGGCCAAACCTACCATGGCGATCATGCGTCTGTGTTCTACCAAATTCCGGAAAATCCGCATAAATACCCTATCGTGATGCTGCACGGCGCGGGTCAGTTCTCCCGTACCTGGGAAAGTACCCCGGATGGTCGTGAAGGTTTCCAGAACATATTCCTGCGTCGCGGGTTCTCAACCTATCTTGTCGATCAGCCGCGTCGGGGCAGCGCCGGGCGCACGACGGTAGAAGGTACGGTTACGCCTAAACCAGATGAACAAATGTGGTTCAACCAGTTCCGCGTTGGCGTGTGGCCAGAGTATTTTAAGGGCGTTCAGTTTTCTCACGACAAAGAAGCACTGAATCAGTATTTCCGTCAGATGACCCCAAATACCGGGCCGTTTGATATCAATGTGATCTCTGATGCGATGTCCGCTGTCGTGGATAAATCCGGCCCCGCTATCCTCTTCACCCACTCTCAGGGTGGCGGACCAGGCTGGTATACGGCGATGAAAAACAACAAGGTCAAAGCCATTGTCGCCTTTGAGCCTGGCAGCAGCTTTGTCTTCCCGGAAAAAGAACTCCCAGCCCCTATGCCAAGCACGTTCGACACGCTGAAGGGTGAGCCGGTGCCGATGGAGCAGTTTATGGCTCTGACCAAAATCCCGATTCTGATTATTTACGGCGATAACATACCGGATAAACCTGTCGCCATGCCCGCGCAGGACAGTTGGCGTGTAAGACTGGCGATGGCTCGTGAGTGGCGTGACGTGGTGAACAAGCATGGCGGGGATGTCACGGTGACGCATTTGCCTGAAGTGGGAATCAAAGGGAATACCCACTTCCCGTTCTCTGATTTAAATAATGTGCAGATTGCTGATTTGGTTAGTCAATTTTTGAAGGAAAAAGATCTGCAATAGGGAAAGCTAGTATTGAGCCTTCATTCATGAAGGCTCAATACAAACATCAGTTTATCAAAAAAATAAAATGGGAACGTGACGGTCTGCTGTGAGCAAGGCGCGGAACCTGGCAATTATTTACACAACTAATGAAGTTATTACTAACATCACAGATGTATTAATCAACGGGGAGTAAGCCAGAGGTGAAGGACAGTAAAAATATGTAAAATCTTTATTTTTCTTCGTAGAAAGATGAAAGCATAGGGCCAAAATACGGAGAAATATATGAACTTATCAATGCCTTGGAGTTTAGCTGGACGCCTTTTTAAGTGGATGTGGGATAAAATTACTCGATTATGGTTACTAAAGACCTATCAAAAATCTCACGAGTACAAAGCTAGTCGCCTTCGGTTAGGAGCGCGTTGGGAACCACTCGGCGAGTACCTGGAGTACTCGTTGCGCCTTTCTAGTTCTGCCGATCATGAAACAGTAAAATCCTGTATAGCTTTTCGGGCAAAAGATATTCTGGTAGAGAATATTAAACTTTATTTTGAAGCGTCTGGACATGGTATTCGTTACCAGCAGAAAATTGATTTGGTAAATCTGGACCAATCTGTCCTGATTGTTCACTTAGATCAAATTCCTCGGCAGGAGCTTGTGGAGGCTTCTGAGCGCGGTATATTTTTTTCGATTACCGAAACGCAGTTAACTCAATGCGTCATTACGTTAGCCGGGGGCCAACAACAGCAACCCTTTGATTCAATAAGGTCCCATCTAACATATAACTGGTTGCTAAATGACAAATGGGTGCGACGCTGGGGAGAGTTATGGAACTGTAATGCCATTGAGCATGCGAAAACCGAAATGAAGTCTTATTGGCGTTGGCGATTGGGAGAATTTAAACATTTTTCCCTTTACAGTGCTGGGCTCGGGCCTTATCCCTGGAATGGAATATTACGCAAAAGCCTATGCAAACTTTTGATCAACCACCATATTATCACAATACAGTTCTGGCTGGCGGTACATTCTGGACGGTATGTTCTTGGAGATGGAAAACTGAAGCTCAATCAGCGACGAATTAGAAAAGTGAAACCCAGCAAAGCTTCGAACCTTTGAGCTCAGTTGCATTTTTCATTCCGAGCCCTTGGGCGCTGGGGACTGACAACGATATTACCATGAAATGGCCTTCGCTGCAGAAACTGTCAGTCCTCCTGTAAGCACCTATGACGATTATATGGTGCTTTAACGCATCACTTTGTTCCAGTCGATTACATGGCCAGCAGCCTCGAGTTCTCGGGAAAGAGATTGCTTCCATCCATTATTATCATCCATCGGTTCCCAAACAACACCGGCGAAATCACTGGGTATTTCTACTGCCCCTTTTTTAAGGGCGCAGACTTTATCTCGTCCAAGGTGACCAATAAAAAAACCTAACTCCAGAAGCACATTTTGGCGTGCTCTGGGTTCAAGCGTACCACCTTTTACACACCCTTCATCATCAGGGGTAAGTAGGACAACCGCAAATCCCACGTTGCCGTATTCAATAACTTTCTCGATAACAGTTCGACCCCGATTAGCCTGTTCATGCAATATAATTGCTTCCAGACCAAGGCGTTCCAGAAAGCGAGCCACTTTTTCACGGGAACCCTCATCGTGACCATGAACAATAAATACTTTCTTAGATAGAGGGGGAGTTAACATGGTCTGGGGAATTCCCTTCGATTGAATGTAGTTTTTGTAGTCCCGAATAAAGGGAATGATTAACTGACCGGTGAGCGCATGAATATTGCTGATGATTCTTTTACCAGAATAAAAGAAATTAATACTGAAGTGGACGGCATAGCTAGGATCTGCGCCTAATTTCCAGATTAAAAGTAGTGTTAGGCCTAGCTCTTTTCTGGGATCTTCTGGCCAGTCAAGAGTTGCACTTCCGACCATAGATCTCGCAGATTGTGCACTCTTTTCAAGAAAACTCTCTAAGTCAAGATCTGCAACTAATTCTTTATTATAAGGCTCAAGATCAGGATGTTTCAGAAGTTGAGCAAGTTTTTTTAAAGGACGTTCAAAGGTTTGTGCCTGTGAAGCCTGTAGGTCCAGAACGGCATTATTAATATCTGCAAATATATCCTTTGACATCAATTTTCCTCGTTATTTTTAATTCTGAACTTTGTAGCTTTTTGGATTAAATTTTCACGATATGCTTGCTTCATTTGCTCGGCCAATGGACCAATAATCGAATTGGATGAGTATTGAGAGACTCGTTCGTCAACTATTTGATTTATCTTTTGAATTGCATTTTCAATACTGGCTGGATCTTGTGGGTCAAAATGCACAGTACCTAAATTTCCATCCAACTCACTCAGTGCCAACTGGGCCACTTTCAACTCTTTTTGTAGCTTGTCTAAACCGGTAATTTTTAACATGGTTGCAACCTACTGTTTTATTGATAATTTAGAGGCATTGAAGATTATACCTCGGCCTGGAAAATTATTCACACTGGAGTGGTCGACAAAATGTGGTCACGACACGAGAAATTTCTAGAACAGCTAGAAGTCCCCTCCTGGCGCAAAGCCAATCCTTGGCCCTAAAAATTAATGAACACATCTAATAAACCCTAGCTAATTACCCCATCTAATCGAATAAATCACTTTGCGTTATGCTTTTCCAACACAACAGCTGAAGGATAACGTCATGCAAACTGTAAAACTGAACAACGGTATTGAAATGCCCTTGATGGGCTTTGGTGTCTTCCAGATGACGGATGCTGCTGAATGCGAAAGAGCCGTTATTGATGCGATCGATACGGGATACCGCCTAATCGATACCGCAGCGTCTTACCAGAATGAAACCCAGGTCGGGAACGCTCTGAAACAGAGCGGTATCGCGCGTAACGAACTTTTTGTAACGACCAAACTGTGGCTACAGGATACCAATTACGAAGGCGCTAAAGCCCAGTTCGAACGCTCCCTGAATCGGCTGCAACTTGATTACGTCGACCTGTATCTGATTCACCAGCCTTACGGCGATGTCCATGGAGCCTGGCGTGCCATGGAAGAACTGCATGAGGCAGGAAAAATTCGCGCCATTGGCGTCAGCAATTTCCATCCTGACAGACTGGCCGACCTTATCGCATTCAACAAAGTGGTCCCTGCGGTAAACCAGATTGAAGTTAACCCCTTCAACCAGCAGCTGCATGCTGTTCCGTGGAATCAAAGCCATGGCATTCAGCCGGAAGCTTGGGCACCGTTTGCTGAGGGTAAAAATGGCCTGTTCCAGCATCCCGTGTTAACGGCGATTGGCCAGAAGTACGGCAAAAGCGTGGGCCAGATTGTGCTGCGTTGGATCTTCCAGCGAGGTATCGTTTCGCTGGCGAAATCGGTGCGCAAAGAACGCATGGAAGAGAACATCAATATTCTCGATTTTGAACTCAGTTCTGAAGATATGCTGCAGATTGCTGCCCTCGACACTGCAACCAGCGCCTTCTTCTCCCACCGCGACCCGGCGATGGTGGAATGGCTGACTGGCCGCAAACTTGATGTTTAAGTCGCGATAAAAGAGGTATTCATTAAATGCAAAAACGTTATCTGGGTAAATCCCGACTCGAAGTATCCGCGCTTGGGCTCGGTTGCATGGGCTTAAGCCACGGCTATGGTCCGGCGACCGATACTCGTCAGGCTATCGAGCTCATTCGCGCAGCGGTTGAACGTGGCGTCACCTTCTTCGATACCGCTGAAGTGTATGGCCCCTTCCTCAATGAAGAAGTTGTCGGCGAAGCCTTAAAACCGTTTCGTGACCGTGTGGTCATTGCCACTAAGTTTGGTTTTACTTTTGGCGACGACAACAAGCAGCAGATTTTAAACAGCCGTCCGGAGCATATCCGTGAAGCTGTGGAAGGATCATTACGCCGTCTTAAGACTGATGTCATTGACCTGCTGTATCAACACCGTGTCGATCCGGATGTCCCGATTGAAGATGTTGCGGGTACGGTAAAAGACCTGATAGCTGAAGGCAAAGTTAAACATTTCGGTCTGTCCGAAGCGGGTGCGCAAACCATTCGTCGTGCGCATGCCGTACAACCTGTCACGGCCCTACAAAGCGAATACTCAATGTGGTGGCGCGAGCCTGAGCAGGAGATCCTGCCGTTACTGGAGGAACTGGGTATTGGTTTTGTGCCCTTCAGCCCATTAGGCAAAGGATTCCTGACGGGATCGATTAAGCCAGGAACCACTTTTGGCAAGGATGATTACCGCAGCACCGTGCCGCGTTTCGCCGAGCAGGCGATTGAAGCCAATGAAAAGCTGGTCTCATTGCTGGGTGAACTGGCGGCAGAGAAAGGTGTGACGTCTGCACAAATCGCGCTGGCGTGGCTGCTGGCACAAAAGCCGTGGATTGTGCCTATCCCTGGAACTACGAAACTGCACCGGCTGGAGGAAAACCTGGGGGCCGCCGACATCATCCTTTCTCAGGATGACTCGCGACAGATAACCCAGGCGCTTGAAACGATTAAAATCGTCGGCGAACGTTACTCTCCTGAGCACCAGGCTCGCGTAGGCCGTTAATACCCGGACGGGTCCGCTGCAATTGGCGGACCCGTTATTCCTGGTAGCGAAGAGCATCGATCATCAGCGCAAAGGCGGGTGGATGCTGCTTACGGCTCGGGTAGTAGAGGTAATATCCGGGGAAAGATGGACACCAGTCCTGCAAAACCTGAATAAGCTCTCCTGACTTTATATAATCCTGCACCCTGTCTTCAGGTATACAGGCGATGCCAAAACCGGATAAAGCAGCATCAATCCTTTCCGCCTGCAGATTAAACGTTAGCTGCCCTTCCACTCTGACCCGTAACGGTTTCCCTTCCTTCTCAAACTCCCAGTGGTAAAGCCCACCGGCTGTCGGCAGGCGCATATTGATACACCGGTGATTTTGTAGCTCGTGCGGCGTTTCAGGTACAGAATTTGCAGCGAAATAAGATGGTGCTCCTACTACGGCCATTCTCATGTCCGGCCCAATTCTTACCGCAATCATGTCCTTATCCACGCTTTCACCCAGTCGGATCCCGGCATCAAAACGCCCCTCAACAATATCAACAAAGCCGTTATCAACTACCAGTTCGAGATTAATTTCGGGATATTCTTTAAGGAAGGGTTTTAGCTTCGGCCATACCAGACTTCGCGCGGCATGCTCCCCGGCAGATAAACGGATATTGCCGGAGGCAGTGCCGTTCAGTTGAACAAGCGATTCCAGCTCCTGCTCAAGATCGGCAATACGCGGTTCAAGGCAGGCAATAATTCTCTCACCGGCCTCTGTAGGGGCAACGCTTCGGGTCGTGCGGGTCAGAAGGCGGATATTCAGCCTTTCCTCCAGGGCCTTCATCGCGTGGCTGAGTGCAGATTGAGAAACGCCCAGTTTGCCCGCTGCTTTGGTAAAACTTCGCTCCCTTGCCACCACAAGAAAGATTTGCAGTTCGTTGAAATTTTCTTTGAGCATCGGCGATTTCCTTATGGAGGCATTCCCTTCATCGCACACTCATGAAGGGTGTTCATAGACACAATCATTTTAGCCCCATTACTGACATTAATGATAATTGATATTCTGACCGTATCGAAAATAAGTCTGAATTATCAGTAGGTTTATCATGAGAATACTCGTTGCAGGGGCGACAGGAAGTATTGGCCTTCATGTCGTCAATACCGCTATCAAAATGGGCCATCAGCCTGTAGCGCTGATCCGAAATAAGCGCAAAGTGAAATCGCTTCCTCGGGGAACAGATATTTTTTACGGCGATGTTTCATTGCCTGAAACGCTCACCGAATTACCGAAAGATATCGATGCCATCATCTTCACTCTCGGTTCCGATGGTCAGGGTCGTATTGGTGCCAAGGCGATAGATTATGGCGGAGTGCGCAATATTTTACGAATATTCAGGGATGTATCTGTTCGTATCAGCCTGATGACCACGATTGGCGTGACTGAACGACTCAGCACCTGGAATCAACGCACTGAGGTTCATGACTGGAAAAGACGTGCCGAGCGTCTGGTCAGGGCCACTGGTCACCCCTATACCATCGTCAGGCCCGGCTGGTTTGATTACAACAATGATGATGAACACCGAATCGTTATGCTTCAGGGAGATCGTCGCCATGCAGGAACACCGGAAGATGGTGTGATATCCCGGGAGCAAATCGCCCAGGTTCTGGTCAGTGCCCTGACCCACGACGAGGCAAAAAATAAAACGTTCGAGCTGGTGGCTGAACGAGGTGAAGCACAGCAGGATCTTAACCCACTGTTTGCAGACCTGCAGGCTGATGATCCACAAAAAAATGATGGGGTTCTGGACATAGACAATATGCCTCTCCGTGAAGAACCTGACTGCATTATTAACGAGCTGAATTTGTATTCAAAAAAATTAACCAATCGACAACCCTGACAATTTTGTCATATAGCGGTCAGCCTCATGACAGCTTAGGTCTGTATATTTACATATACAGACGGGTATAGTTCCCCTGATACGAATCCAGTTTTAAACATAGATTTTAAAAGAGGTATTAAATATGAAAGCACTACTTATTACTACATTGGTCATGGGATTTATTTCAGTGAATACTGCCTCTGCTGCCCAAGAAATTAATCATGCAGATGGAAAAGAAAAGATCGGTGTCGTCTCAACCAGCAATGCCTATACGCTTGATGATTTATCGAATGCGCTCTCTCGTAAGGCTGCTGAGCAAGGAGCAACATCGTTCAAAATTCTGTCAACCACGGGGAATAACCGGCTGCACGGGGTTGCTGAAATCTATAAGTAAATAAAATGCATCCTAAAAAGGATATGTCACAGCCCCCTATAGTGAGCGTCGATCTATGTTCAGAACAGAAGACATCATCGATGAGATAACTCAATGGATTGATTCAAACTTAAACAAACCGCTAAAGATAGAGGATGTTGCTGCGCGGGCAGGGTACTCCAGGTGGCATCTTCAGCGAATTTTTTTGCAGGTAAAAGAAGTTAGCCTTGGGAAGTACATAAGAGATACGAAACTTAGACTTGCAGCAAAAGATCTTATCGGGACTAATGAGCCAGTGATAAACATAGCCTACAAATATGGATTTGACTCACAACAGACTTTTACCCGGCTTTTCTCTAATAAGTAAAAATTGCCATCACTAAGATATAGAAACGCTGAAAAGACAAGATAAACAAATACTTCTTAATTGGATTTACAGCCCTCAAAATAAAGCTATTCGCAAGAAAAACACATGAATAAAAAATCAATATGAAACGCGAACATTTTCGCGCTTCATATTTTTCAGGGATTTTATTCAGTAAGCTGACAAGTATCAACATAGATATCAAGATTCAGATCCAACGGTTTGGATAAAAATGTTCTCTCGTGTTTCCCATCACCAATAAAGAATAAGTTCGTATCATCTGGGAAATATCTGTCCTTGATATTTTTAACTCTAGCCCTTCGAAATGCACTAACCTCTTTACCATCTTTCAAGAGTTTATCTTCAGAATATTCAGAAATTGATATAAATGATTGAGTATCCTTTGGAAGGTTCTTTCCTACAAAGGAAAGTATAAGGTCAAAGTTCCTATCATCGATGTCCTCCTTAAGAATTGCGTCTAACATAAATGGAAGTCGATGTATATTCTCACTTTTGCTTATCAAATCATTTAATGCAAAATGATAAGACATTACTGTTTTGTGAAGCTCAACCCCTTGAAAAGGGAATGAATTAATTTTATAAAGATTAGTATATCTTGCTTCTTTTACATTAAACAATTGCATCTCATTGAGATATTTTTGAAAAATATCTTTGAAATCTTTTTCTTTGTGTGATCGCTCTACAAAAAGAGACTGCTCCTCACCCATCTCACCTATCAACTCTTTAATCTCATCAGATCTCTTCGTGTGTTCCTCTATCTCGTTGTGAATGTTATTCAATAAGCGTACATTTGCCTTATTATCGATCCATTCATTAACGGATACAGTTTGTGATTTTTTCTCAAGAAAATACGAGTACTTTGACGATATTTCAATTTCTAGTTTTTTAATTTTTGTACGAGAGGAGTTAATGTCGGACTGCGTACTTTGAATCTTAATATTTAACTGCTCTAACAATTTATCTGTATCATTTATGTTTTGATGAAAACCATATAAGCCTTCTAAAGAATATGGCAAAATTTGCGTACATGCAGGGCAACGATCAACATTATTATAATTTTGATGTTTAATGTTTCTTTTAGTTCTTTTAAGGATCTTGATATGATTTTTTGTTAATGATAATTTATTACTCAGATTAGTATAAATATCACGTTCTTCATCTAAGAGAGCCACCAAATGTATATAGCTATCAATGTATCTTTGAGCTTCTTCACCGAACTCCTCATCCAACAATTTAGAAATAACCAAGCGAGGTTCATTGCTATATTTATTTAATGAAGAAATTTTCGATTGAAGTTGAAGTCGCTCTTTTGTTAGTTGATAAAAAGACTCTTTATCAAAGGAATTCTCTATACCAAGATAGTAATCAAGATATGTATCTTTGAAGTCCTTATAAAATCCGAGATTAGAGAACGACTCCCTTAAATAAACCCAACCGACTGATTGGGAAATATAATAGGGAAGAAAAATACATTCTATTGATGCTGTTTTTAGTTCACCTTTCTGTTCAAGAAGCATGCCAAAACCAAACAATTGAGATAATTTCTCTTTAAGTTTCACATGTTCAAATCGACTATCAGCATCTATTCCATTGAAACTTACAATACTCCCACCGTCCTCTTTTAAATATATAACCCCTGCCTCTCTCAATATTACATACTTCTTCTCTACACCTTTTTTTGTGATACTAAAATCCAATCTAAATATAGGATTGTATCGAATTATTTCGTTTAATCCATCTTTAACATCATTAATTCCAAAGGTGAATAAAATACTCTGTAATAGAGTGCTTTTACCTGAGGTATTACATCCACTGATTATATTTACCCCATTCGTAAACCTCTGATCAAAATATACATTATGACTTTCAGAGACGACAAACAATCTATCAAAATTTATAATGGTCTTCATGATTTACCTTAATCATAGCACTCAACGTACGAACACAGAACTGCAAAAAACATATCGACGTTAGTCAAATTTATAGAGTGAGACTTTCTAACACCATCAATGTATGCAGTTAATATGTCTTGAAGAGAGTAATATTGAGCCGTGTAATCATTATTTCTAACGAAGTTTTTAATGAGCTGGTAGTCAAAATTACTCATATCCTTGAGCAGCTCAAAAGAATTAATTATATAAGCCTCATGATTTTTCTGTATATTAAGGGGTATTCTAAATTGTATTGAGAGCTGCTGTGCAGAGGTACGCCAATAATCGAATGCCTTTTGCTGTGAATCAATTATATTCATAACTTTCTTAACTTCTTCGCCTTCAACCCTTTTTGTTGGATCTAGTAGACATATTTCCTGCCCTTGATTATATACAGTTTCAACATTCCTAAATAGAGCAAGTATTACCTCAATGGCTGCTTTCGAGTCAGCTATATGGGAAAATTTCCTAGACATAAGTCCAATAAGCGATTCTTTTTGTTTTGCAGCCGTTCTTGGGAAATCTACCCACTGAATTTTTAGGTTACTTAGTTCTTTACGATGAAAAACAGAAGATTCTTCATTACAAATATCTGTAACTTTCTCTTCAATTTTATTCTTAATGTTTTTATGCAATTCATCATAAACACAGATAGAGTTTTGCTCATTAACCCTTAATACCTGCTCAGCAATACCTTGTTTTTTTAACGCCTTTGACGGTGAGTATTTTAATTCTATTTCTGTATTTGATATAAATGTTAGCTGGTGTTTATAATCTTCACTTTTTTCAAAAGCATCATTTCTTAAGTTTTCGCCTACCAATAGTATTTTAGATACCATCTCAGAAAACCTAGAATCGATAGTCCATATTTTCCCGCTAAGTTTCTTTGCTTGATAGGCATGTATCTCGTTTATATAACTTAAACAATCAGTTTTATAACAAAATAGAAAATCATCGTGATGTTCGATACAAATAAAGAACTCTTTATTGATAAAAGAATTGAAATTATCTAACAAAAGATACAACGCACAGTTTCTTTGAAACTCAAAACCTGTTAACGCATCAACTCCAGCGTTTACCGCTTTATTTTTAGCCACCCTGCTCTCCTACAACAGCTAAAAATTTCCATCGTCATCCAGTGATGGATGTGGATGCAAATTAAACCATTTAAGGCGATGTGTATCACGAAAATCAAAAAAAATAAATTTGTAAGATCATTTTTAGTGATCTAATACACTGTTTTATATACTGTTTTTTTATACAGTTGAAAGATAGCACCTCTAGGGAAAACTTTAAAAACTCATTTTCCCTATTTACAGGCTTATATAACCTTAGTTAGAGATGCTTCAATATAATCCGCATACCACTGCATCATCTCCCTACGTCCTTCCAGATACAACGCATGGTTGTACGTCCCACGAATCGCGTTCTTATCGACATGCGCAA
The DNA here is from genome assembly GCF_046054285.1 of Enterobacter sp. DN. Classification (NCBI taxonomy): domain Bacteria; kingdom Pseudomonadati; phylum Pseudomonadota; class Gammaproteobacteria; order Enterobacterales; family Enterobacteriaceae; genus Enterobacter; species Enterobacter sp. DN. Next base: position 40,273 of record NZ_JBJJTG010000011.1, on the reverse strand, counting down.
GCTGGGTTTCAATCCACGCCGTATTGAACCCTTCTTCATGCAAAATCGTACTCATCGTGTGCCTAAAACCATGTCCCGTAACCTTTCCTGTATATCCAATCCGCTTAAACACCTGATTAATACTCGCTTCACTCATCGTTTTGCGGGGATCATTCCGCCCAGGAAACACAAGAGGATATTGCCCAGACATCACTTTGAGCTGCTGTACGATCTCCAGCGCTTGGGTAGAGAGGGGGACAAGGTGAGGCCGTTTCATCTTCATTCGCTCGGAAGGAATTTCCCACACCGCCTTCTCAAGATCAAACTCACTCCAGAAAGCACCTCGGAGCTCGCCGGTGCGAACTCCCGTAAGGATCAGCAAACGTGCGGCAAGAACAACCAGCGGGCTGCCTGTATAGCCAGAAAGAGCTTTAAAGAAGTCTGGTAACTCCTCAACGGTAAGGAAGGGATAATGCTTCGATTCATGCCCTGACATCGCGCTAGTAAGATCCGCTGCAGGATTGTATTCCGCACGGCCGGTAACTATGGCGTAGCGAAAGACTTCACTGCAGCGCTGGCGAACCTTCTTGGCCTTCTCTGTCGCGCCACGGCTTTCCATTCGACGTAACACATTAAGCAGAACCAGCGGTTTGATTTCATTCACCGGCTGTTGGCCAATATAGGGGAAAATATCTTTATTGAATGCTTCGATGATATCGGAGGCATAACCTTCTGACCACCGGCTCACCTTCGTTCCGTGCCATTCAAGCGCCACAGACTGGAACGTGTTGTTGAGCTGCACATCCCGAACCAGCTTTTCTTCTTTCTTGGCAAACGATGGATCGATACCCTCGGCCAGTTTTTTCTTGGCTTCATCACGCAGTGCTCTCGCTTGTGCAAGGGACACTGCCGGATAGACCCCAAAAGCCATACGCTTCTCTTTTCCATTGAAGCGATATTTCATCCGCCAGTATCGGGAACCTGAGGGAACGACTTCAAGATACAAGCCAGCACCATCTGCCAGCTTGTAGGCCTTCTCTCTGGGTTTAGCGGCGTCTACCTGCCGTGCATTTAGCTTCATTGGGGGCATCTCCTTGGACCGAACACAGAATGCCCCCACTTATGCCCCCAACTGTAACTTGATTCCGGTTGAGTCCAGTTGATAACAGGAGATAAGATACGGGCTATAAACCGCAGTATACGGGCTTTAAGTTGATTTCGGTAGACTTGAGAAGGGTTTGAAATGGTGCCGATAATAGGAGTCGAACCTACGACCTTCGCATTACGAATGCGCTGCTCTACCAACTGAGCTATATCGGCCCTGAAAGGCCGGTTACGAGCGTAACCACGGGGCAAAAGAGTAGATCTAACCGGGTGATGCGTCAATGCCCTTTTGAATCAAACGGCTATTTTTGCATCACCCGCGATTATTTACCCACGAATCGTATCATCACCGTAGCCGATCCACTTGTAGGTGGTCAGTGCTTCCAGCCCCATCGGACCGCGGGCGTGCAGCTTCTGAGTGCTCACAGCCACCTCCGCGCCCAGACCAAACTGGCCGCCATCGGTGAAGCGCGTCGAGGCATTCACATAAACCGCAGACGAATCCACTTCATTCACAAACCGATCGGCATTGCGCAGGGTGCGCGTCAGGATCGCGTCAGAATGCTGGGTTCCGTGTTCACGAATGTGTGCAATAGCGTCATCAAGATCCGCAACTACCTTCACGTTCAGATCCAGCGACAAATACTCATCGTCGTACTGCTCCGCGTTAACCGGAACGACCTTCGCCGGACCGTCTTTCAGCAGGGCGAGAGACTTCTCATCCGCATGCAGCGTGACGCCACTTTCCGCCATCTGCTTGCTCAGCGCTGGCAGGAAGGTACTGGCGATGCCCTGATGCACCAGCAGCGTTTCCACCGTATTACAGGTGCTTGGACGCTGTGTTTTAGCGTTGACGATAATCTTCAGCGCAGGTTCTACCTCCGCGGTGTCATCCACTACGATATGGCATACGCCAATACCACCGGTGATCACCGGAATGGTAGATTGCTCACGGCACAGCTTGTGCAAGCCCGCGCCGCCGCGTGGAATCAGCATGTCGATGTATTTGTCCATGCGCAGCATCTCGTTGACCAGCGCACGGTCGGGGCTTTCAATCGCCTGCACGGCACCCGCCGGTAAACCACACTCCTCCAGCGCCTGCTGAATGACGTTTACCGTCGCGGCGTTGGTGCGCCAGGTCTCCTTCCCGCCACGCAGGATCGCGGCATTACCGGTCTTCAGGCACAGGGAGGCGACATCCACCGTCACGTTTGGACGCGCTTCGTAAATCACCCCAATGACGCCAAGCGGCACGCGGCGACGCTCAAGGCGTAATCCGCTGTCGAGCACCCCACCGTCAATCACCTGCCCTACCGGGTCGGCGAGGTTGCACACCTGACGGACGTCGTCGGCAATACCTTTCAGACGCGCAGGGGTCAGCGCCAGACGATCGAGCATCGCTTCGCTCAAGCCGTTGCGACGCGCTTCCAGCAGATCCTGCTCGTTGGCGAGCAAAATTTCCTGCGACTGAGATTCCAGATAATCAGCGATTTTTTCCAGCACGTGATTTTTCTCGCGGCTGGAAAGGAGCGCCAGTTTATAAGAGGCGGCTTTCGCGGCTGCGCCCATTTGTTCCAGCATGTTCTGGCTCCTTAACGAATAATCATGTCGTCACGATGCACGGCAACCGGGCCATATTCATAGCCCAGGATGGCGTCGATCTGCTGGGAATGGTGACCAGCAATCCGACGCAGCGCGTCGCTGTTATAACGACTTACACCATGAGCGATGTCGCGACCTTCAAGGTTACGGATTCGGATCACTTCACCACGCGAGAAGTTGCCTGTCACGCTTTTAATTCCTTTTGGAAGTAACGAGCTTCCTCTTTCCAGAATAGCGGCGGTCGCGCCTTCATCCACGGTCAGTTCGCCAGCCGGGGGCGCACCAAAGATCCAGCGTTTTCGGTTTTCCAGCGGGGACGCCTGGGCGTGGAAGCGAGTGCCCACAGAGATGCCTTCCATCACATCACCGATCACGCCCGGACGGCTGCCCGCGGCGATGATGGTGTCGATACCAGCCCGGCACGCCACGTCCGCGGCCTGTAACTTGGTGCCCATGCCGCCGGTCCCCAGACCAGAAACGCTGTCACCCGCAATGGCACGCAGCGCATCGTCAATGCCGTGAACGTCTTTGATCAGTTCAGCCTGTGGATTAGAGCGCGGGTCAGCGGTAAACAGCCCCTGCTGATCGGTCAGAAGCAGCAGCTTATCGGCCCCTGCCAGGATCGCCGCCAGCGCAGAGAGGTTATCGTTGTCGCCTACTTTGATTTCAGCGGTGGCAACAGCGTCGTTTTCGTTAATGACCGGAACGATATGGTTATCCAGCAGCGCACGCAGCGTATCGCGGGCGTTCAGGAAACGTTCTCTGTCTTCCATATCCGCACGCGTCAGCAGCATCTGCCCGACGTGAATGCCGTAGATGGAGAACAGTTGTTCCCAGAGCTGTATGAGTCGGCTTTGTCCCACGGCGGCCAGCAGCTGTTTGGAGGCGATCGTCGCGGGGAGTTCGGGGTAGCCCAGGTGTTCACGCCCGGCGGCAATCGCCCCGGAAGTCACAATCACAATACGATGCCCTGCGGCATGCAACTGAGCGCACTGACGTACAAGCTCAACGATATGGGCACGATTCAGGCGGCGCGATCCGCCTGTTAACACACTGGTACCGAGTTTTACCACCAGCGTCTGGCTGTCACTCATGATTCTCTGCCGTTCAACAATAAGGGAAAATGATGTCAGTCAGACGTTTTAACAGGTGTCAGCTCCGTTGCCAACTGCCTTAGCGCATGACCCGTCACTTTGTTGCGCGGGATCAGGAAGCGTAGCGGCAGATTTTGACAATTTTATTACCGAAAAATTAAAACATACTTTTTTAGACATATTCTTACTTTGTCATAAAACTTTCACCCATGAACGATAAAACCCTTCCTGTTTTTCACGGGGTAATAAGTCGAAACTTATTGCTCAGCGAATATTAGCGCGTTTTTATAAAATCAGGATTGAAAATGAAAAAGAGCACTCTGGCATTAGTGGTAATGGGCGTAGTTGCTTCCGCATCTGTTCAGGCAGCAGAAGTTTATAATAAAAACGGGAATAAACTGGACGTGTACGGCAAAGTAAAAGCAATGCACTACATCAGTGATGATGACGCTAAGGATGGTGACCAGACTTACGTTCGTTTCGGCTTTAAGGGTGAAACGCAGATTAACGATCAGCTGACGGGCTACGGACGTTGGGAAGCTGAGTTCGCAGGTAACAAAGCTGAGAGCGACTCTTCTCAAAAAACACGTCTGGCATTTGCCGGCCTGAAACTGAAAGACTTCGGCTCACTGGATTACGGCCGTAACCTGGGCGCGCTGTATGACGTCGCCGCATACACCGATATGTTCCCGGAGTTCGGCGGTGACGGCCTGGCGCAGACCGATAACTTCATGACGAAACGCGCCTCCGGTCTGGCCACATACCGTAATACCGATTTCTTTGGCCTGGTTGACGGCCTGAACATGACCCTGCAATACCAGGGCAAAAATGAAAACCGCGACGTGAAGAAGCAAAACGGTGACGGCTTCGGTACCTCCCTGAGCTATGACTTCGGCGGCAGCGATTTTTCTGTGATTGGTGCCTATGCCAGCTCCGATCGCACTAACGATCAAAACCTTCAGGCACGCGGCGAAGGTAAAAAAGCAGAAGGCTGGGCAACCGGTTTGAAATATGATGCTAACGATATTTATCTGGCCACTATCTATTCCGAAACCCGCAATATGGCCCCTATTTCCGGTGGCTTTGCAAATAAAGCGCAAAACTTCGAAGTGGTCGCACAATATCAATTTGACTTTGGTCTGCGTCCATCTCTGGGTTACGTGCAGTCTAAAGGCAAAGATATCGAAGGTATCGGCGATGAAGATATCGTGAAATACATCGACGTAGGTGCTACATATTATTTCAACAAAAATATGTCTGCGTTTGTTGATTATAAGATCAACCAGATCGATGACGATAATAAACTGGGCGTAAGCAGCGATGATATCGTTGCGCTGGGCATGACCTACCAGTTCTGATGTTGTGGTAATAAAAAACCGGCGCTGAGCCGGTTTTTTTGTGCCCGGTGACGCTGTGCTTACCGGGCGTACGGGATAGTACATTTTTCAGGCCGGGTAAGGCGTAGCCGCCACCCGGCGCTGTGACATCATCAGGCTCTCAGTTTCACCGCTTCGCTGGAAAAATCGTCCGCAGGCTCCAGCTTCAGATCCAGCGTTGCCAGCAGGTCACGAGCTTTGCCGTGAAATTCTTTTAGCGTATGCTCCAGGCGATCGATCACTTCCTGATCTTTGATGCTCGTCGCCTGCCAGTGCCCGTCTTTATTAAACAGGCCAAACTGATAGCTATAGGTAAAACGGTTTTCCTGTGCTTCCATTTCCATCCACCAGCCCCAGAACTCACGTTTTTCGGGTGCAGGCTTCACGTTGACGCAAACAGCCAGGCAGTCGAAAAAAAAGCGATTCTCTTCACACTGCTCTTCTCGAATATACGGGCCAAGAGCCATGAACTTCTTAATCAGTCTACTTTTCGGGTGTCCACTCGGTAACGTCATTGCGATCTCCTTTTGTGAAGCACTGTTTTACCAAACCAACGAAATTTAGCAAACTATTAACACAATCTCTGCGTGATCCAGCGTGCGATCTCTTTCAGCGCTTTGTCAAAATTCTGGTACACCGGGCTGAAGGGTACCTCCAGCAATTTACCATCAGAAGATGACGACGTGATTAAGCGTGACTCCTCTTCCGGGCTAAACGGATCGTTCTTCCAGAAACCGGACATCATCGGGGTTGGGCAGCGGCGGCCGAGTAAGCCCTGCGTTTTTAATGAATAACGATTAAGTTCAATGCGCAACGCTTCGTCTGAAGCATCATGCATGCCAAGTCGGCTCGCCAGCACGTCCAGATACATCTCAGGAACGCTACCCTGACGCGCAGGATCGCTTAACAGAGCATGCACCACCGGGCCAAGACAGGCGACGGCCTTCAGGCGTGAAGATTCAAGGTAGGCAAGCCGTACCGCGACGTTAGCGCCAAAGCGGAAGCCAAACGCGCCAACCCGGGTGTGGTCAACCCAGGGGATATTCTCCAGCGCTTTTAAAGCATGCTGGTGCAGCAGGCTGGAGTCTTGCGTAAGTTTCCATTTGGATGAAAAACCAATGGAAGGCATATCAAGCGTCAGCATGGCGATTCCGTTTGGGGCAAAGTAGCGCTCATACAGGCTGTAATAGTCAATTTGTAACGAGTCCAGTCCACCGCACATCAGAACCGTCGGGAACGGCCCTTCCCCCTCCGGCATATGCAGGAATCCGGTCACCGGGCTGCCACCGGGAATGGCGAACTCAATTTCACGCATCCGGCCAGGCAACCGCTGCGCGGCCTCTTCATAAGCCCGGTTTGCCAGCGCCTGCGCCTGCTCTGCCAGTTCGTCGCCTTTAAGATGCGGATATGCAGCGATGCTGTACAGATTTGCCGCATGCAGCCAGTGCTTGCCGCTGAGAGTGGCATCTTCTTCCTGGCTCGCTTTTTGCTGCCAGAGCATGGCCTGCTTTGACCATTCGTAGATCCAGTTTCCACCACGGTAGCCCACCACCGTATCGTAGAGATCGCCGTCGGTACGCTCGGACTCACTCATCACGATACGCGCCTGCACGTCGAGGATTTCACGCGGATCGATGCCGCGCCAGATCCACATCAGACGGTTAATCATTCGATACCAGTGGGGCACGTTTTTACCGTCTAACGCTGACTGAACGGCAGGCATTGTCCCCGGATTAAACCGACGCACCAGCGTCGACGTTTCAGGATGCTTGAAACGGGGTTTGAAGAGAGTTTCGGTAAGATTCGCCTGCGTCATTGCGTTGCCTCCATGGATACGTCATATGAAGACCATTGTAACGCGTGGCAGGGTAAAAAGAACAACGCCCGGCATAACCGGGCGTGTAAAGTTACGTACTGAAATTAACGGCCAGAGATAGGCGGTACGAAGACCACGCCCATATCCCATGGCTGTTCAATCCAGGTATCCTGCGGGATATCAATGACGTAATCATCAACCAGTGGGCGACCCGCTGGTTTCGCGAAGATAGTGACGAAGTGCGCTTTTGGATACATTTCGCGGATAGCCACCGCGGTACCGCCGGTGTCCACCAGATCGTCGATAACGATAAAGCCTTCACCGTCGCCTTCCGCGCGTTTCAGCACTTTCAGTTCGCGCTGGTTGTCGTGATCGTAGCTGGAGATACATACGGTATCGACATGACGAATACCCAGCTCACGTGCCAGCAGCGCCCCCGGTACCAGACCGCCACGGCTGACGGCAATAATGCCTTTCCACTGTTCGGAAGGCATCAGACGCGCAGCCAGTTTGCGTGCGTGAATCTGCAACATGTCCCAGGTGACGACGTATTTTTCGCTCATGTGAAGTGTCCCAGCCTGTTTATATACGGCTTAAAAAAATGAGGGTGAACCAGGTTGCGCGAGATTATAGAGATCTGACGCACTAAAAACCAGTGTTACGCGCCATGAGCCTGAGTTTTTACATGCTTAATGCTACCAGCCACGGGAGAAAGTGGTATTCTCAGTTGCATCTCGCAAGCCTGACTTGTGGTAACGATTAACCTGCTAACCCTGTGACCTGCAACATTGTTTTGCAGCGCAACGACAAGGAGACCTATCGTGTCTGAACTGTCTCAATTATCTCCACAGCCGCTGTGGGATATTTTTGCCAAAATCTGCTCCATTCCGCACCCTTCCTATCACGAAGAACAGCTTGCCGAACATATTGTGGGTTGGGCGAAGGAAAAAGGTCTGCACGCTGAGCGCGACCAGGTTGGCAATATTCTTATCCGCAAACCTGCCACCGCAGGTATGGAAAACCGTAAGCCAGTGGTATTGCAGGCGCACCTGGATATGGTTCCGCAGAAAAACAACGACACCGTTCACGACTTCACAAAAGACCCGATCCAGCCGTACATCGACGGTGAGTGGGTGAAGGCGCGCGGCACGACTCTGGGCGCAGATAACGGCATTGGTATGGCTTCCGCGCTGGCCGTGCTGGCTGACGACAGCGTTGAACACGGTCCGCTGGAAGTGCTGCTGACTATGACTGAAGAAGCGGGCATGGATGGCGCGTTCGGTCTCCAGGCAAACTGGCTGCAAGCGGACATTCTGATCAACACCGACTCCGAAGAAGAGGGTGAGATCTACATGGGCTGCGCGGGCGGGATCGATTTTATCTCTACCCTACCGCTGTCCCGCGAAGCGATCCCTGCCGGATTCGAGACCTTTAAGCTGACGCTGAAAGGACTGAAAGGCGGTCACTCCGGCGGTGATATTCACCTGGGCCTGGGCAACGCCAACAAACTGCTGGCGCGTTTCCTGGCGGGCCATGCTGCTGAACTGGATCTGCGTCTGGTGGACTTCAACGGCGGTACTCTGCGTAACGCGATCCCTCGCGAAGCCTTCGCTACCGTGGCGGTGCCTGCGTCGAAAGCGGACGAGCTGAAAAAACTCTCCAGCGTGTATCTGGAGATCCTGAAAAACGAACTGTCTGCAAAAGAGAAAAACCTGACGATGGTGCTGGAGTCCGTTACGACGGATAAAGCCGCGCTGACCGCACAGTCTCGTGACACGTTCGTCCAGCTGCTGAACGCAACGCCAAACGGCGTTATTCGCAACTCTGACGTGGCGAAAGGCGTGGTGGAAACCTCCCTGAACGTGGGCGTGGTGACCATGGGTGACGACAGCGCAGAGATCATCTGCCTGATCCGTTCCCTGATCGACAGCGGCAAAGAGTACGTTGTGAGCATGCTGGAATCTCTGGGCACCCTGGCCGGTGCGAAAACGTCTGCAAAAGGCAGCTACCCGGGCTGGCAGCCGGATGCAAGTTCTCCGGTCATGGCACTGGTGCGTGAAACTTATCAGCGACTGTTCAACAGCACCCCGAACATTCAGGTTATTCACGCGGGTCTGGAGTGTGGTCTGTTCAAGAAACCGTATCCGGATATGGACATGGTCTCCATCGGGCCAACCATCACCGGGCCACACTCCCCGGATGAGCAGGTTCACATTGAAAGCGTCGGTCACTACTGGACGCTGCTGACTGAGCTGCTGAAAGCAATTCCTGTTAAGTAATTAGCCGTTTGATGCCCGGTGGCGCTACGCTTGCCGGGCCTACGATTAGCGTAATCTACAGTCCCAACACCAGTTGACGCTCCAGCTGCGGATCCAGCAAGGTGACGTGCAGCCCCACCAGCCTCACCCCTCGTCCGCCCCGCCGTTCTTCCCACGCCTTTTTCGCCGTCGCGATAAGATCCTCTTTGTTGAGGCGTGGCCAGACGTGCTCCTGCGTCGTCTGCTGAAAATCGTTAAATTTCAGTTTGATGCCCTGTCGGGCAATAAGCAGATCCGGTTTGACCTTCAGTAAGCGTCGTTCAAGCTCAGGATAAAGCTGTTCCGTAATAATGGTTTCACACTCGGTCCAGTCATGGATATCTTCGCTCAGCGTGCGTTCAACGCCGACCGATTTACGCAGCCGTTCGTTGTTCACATCCCGGTCATCAATGCCCTGACTGCGTTCCCACAGTACGCGGCCAAACTTGCCAAAACGCTTAAGCAGCAGCGCCAGATCGCTGCGCTGAACGTCTTCGCAGGTGCGTAGCCCCATACTTTCCAGCTTCGCGGCGGAGACTTTGCCCACGCCGGGGATTTTGCTGAGCGGCAGCGTCCTTAAAAACGCCGGAACCTCTTCCGGAGTGATGACGTACTGGCCGTTGGGCTTATTTAAATCGGAGGCGATTTTGGCGAGAAATTTGACCGGCGCGACGCCTGCCGATGCCGTCAGGTTCAGCTCGTTAAAAATAGTCTGGCGGATCTCCTGCGCCATCAGGGTGGCGGAGCCGTGGCAGTGCACGCTGTGGGTGACATCCAGATAGGCTTCATCCAGCGATAACGGTTCAATCAGTGAGGTGTAGCGGGAGAAGATCTCCCGAATGTGGCTCGATGCTTCTTTATAGGCATCAAAACGTCCGGGCAAAAGAGTGAGATGCGGGCACAGTTTCAGCGCCATCGCTGTCGGCATGGCGCTGCGTACACCGTATTTGCGAGCAGGATAGTTGGCGGTGCTGATGACACCGCGCTGAACCCGGCTGCCGCCAATGGCGATCGGAATATCCCGCAGCGCCGGGTTGTCACGCATCTCCACTGCGGCAAAAAAGCAGTCCATATCGACATGGATTATTTTGCGCATAGTAAGCCCTCACTTATTACTGGATAAGTATACAGTAAACAAATGAGGGTTGAGAAGTGCGCGCAGGAATTGTCGGGTGGCGGCGTTGCCTTACCCGACCTGGAAGACTAAATAATGCGTTGCTGCTCGCGAGCCATCCGCTTTTTTCGCGCATCGCACGGTTCCGGACAATCGCACACTTTTTCCATTCCGATGGAAGAGATGCCTCCGCAACTGCCCTGAATGCTTTTACGCTTGATGATCCAGCCTAAGGACATGCCGAAGATCACCAGCACAAACACCGCAAAGGTCGCCAGAAAAGTCAGCATAATCAGCCTCCGAAATCATCAAGCATGATGTTCTCATCTTCCACGCCAAGATCTTTTAGCATCTTAATCACGGCGGCGTTCATCATTGGTGGACCACACATATAGAACTCGCAGTCTTCCGGTGCCGGGTGCTGTTTGAGGTAATTTTCATACAGCACGTTGTGGATGAAGCCCGTATAGCCTGTCCAGTTATCTTCCGGCTGCGGATCGGATAGCGCCACATGGAAGGTAAAGTTAGGGTTATCACGCGCCAGTTGTTCAAACTCATCGTCATAGAACATTTCGCGCAGTGAACGCGCCCCGTACCAGAAGCTGATCTTACGCTTGCTGCCAAGTCGTTTGAGCTGGTCAAAAATATGCGAACGCATCGGCGCCATACCCGCACCGCCGCCGATAAAGACCATCTCCGCGTCAGTATCTTTGGCAAAGAATTCGCCGAACGGGCCGGAAATCGTCACTTTGTCGCCAGGCTTGAGGGACCAGATATACGACGACATGACGCCAGGAGGGGCATCAGGCACATTCGGTGGCGGCGTGGCGATACGCACGTTGAGCATAATAATGCCCTTCTCTTCCGGATAGTTAGCCATGGAATAGGCGCGAAGCGCGGGCTCTTTTACCTCGGAAACAAAGCGGAAGAGGTTAAATTTATCCCAGTCTGCCCGGTACTCCTCAGGCACATCGAAGTCAGCATACGCGACGGTGTGTGCCGGACAATCAATCTGGATATACCCACCCGCACGGAACGGGACGCTCTCCCCTTCAGGGACACGCAGTTTGAGCTCTTTGATGAACGTGGCTTTGTTATCGTTAGAGATAACTTCGCATTCCCATTTTTTCACGCCGAAGATCTCCTCCGGCAGCTCAATCTTCATGTTCTGGCGCACAGCGACCTGGCACGCCAGACGGCATCCCTCTTTCGCTTCACGCTTCGTGATATGCGACAGTTCCGTTGGCAGAATATCACCGCCGCCCTCTTTGACCGTCACACGGCACTGGCCACAGGAGCCACCGCCGCCACAGGCAGACGAGACAAAAATCCCGTTGCCGGAGAGCGTGTTAAGCAGCTTATCCCCTGCCGGGGTACGGATCTGATTCTGCGGATCGTCATTGATATCAATGATCACATCCCCGGAATTGACCAGCTTCGCACGCGCCGCCAGGATCAGCCCTGACAGCACCAGTACTATCAGCGTGAACATCACCACGCCAAGAATAATTTCCATCTGTTAGCCCTTATAGCTGCACACCGGAGAAGGACATAAAGCCCAACGCCATCAGGCCGGTGGTGATAAAGGTGATCCCTAAGCCACGAAGCCCCGCAGGTACGTTGGCATATTTCATTTTTTCACGGATCCCCGCCATGGTGACAATCGCCAGCATCCAGCCGATACCGGAACCGAAGCCATACACAACCGATTCACTGAAGTTGTAATCGCGCTGAACCATAAACGAGACGCCACCGAAGATGGCGCAGTTCACGGCGATCAGCGGCAGGAAGATCCCCAGCGCGTTGTACAGCGACGGGAAGTATTTATCGAGGATCATCTCCAGGATCTGAACAAGCGCCGCAATCACTCCGATAAAGGTGATGAAGTTCAGGAAGCTAAGATCAACCCCCTCCACCAGCGCGCCATCGCGCAGCACGAAGTTGAATACCAGGTTGTTAATCGGAACGGAAAGCCCCAGCACAACGGTAACTGCCACGCCCAGACCAAATGCCGTCGATACCTTTTTAGAAACGGCAAGGAACGTACACATGCCCAGGAAGAAAGCGAGCGCCATGTTTTCAACAAACACCGCGCGCACAAATAAACTCAGGTAATGAGCCATTGTCGGTTACTCCTTTTCCTGCTGTTCAGGCTTCAACGTACGAATCAGCCAGATCAGCAAACCGATAATGAAAAATGCGCTTGGGGCCAGCAGGAACAGGCCGTTCGGCAGATACCAGCCGCCGTTCTGTACCGTATCCAGCACCGGAATGCCAAACAGCTTGCCGCTGCCAATAAGTTCGCGCAGGAAACCAACCGTCAACAGGATCACGCCGTAACCCAGACCGTTGCCGATACCGTCCATAAAGCTCGCCAGCGGTGGCATTTTCATCGCATAGGCTTCAGCACGCCCCATCACGATGCAGTTGGTGATTATCAGGCCGACAAACACCGAAAGCTGCTTCGAGGTTTCATAGGCGAAGGCGCGCAGGAGCTGATCGACCACGATCACCAGCGAGGCGATAATAGCCATCTGCACGATGATCCTCACGCTGTTGGGTATGTGGTGGCGGATCATTGAGATAAACATGCTGGAAAACGCTGTCACCAGCGTTACCGCCAGCGTCATGACCACCGCCGTTTCCAGCTTGGTGGTCACCGCCAGCGCCGAGCACACCCCCAGCACCTGTAGCGTTATCGGGTTATTGGCTAACAGCGGGCCAATCAGCACCTTTTTAACTTCTTTCAGTTCACCCGTATCAGCCATTATTCAGCGCTCCTTCACGTACATTCTTCAGGAAGGGACCAAAGCCCAGTTCACCCATCCAGAAATCAAAGCTGTGCTGCACACCGTTAGAGGTGAGCGTGGCGCCGGAAAGGCCATCAACGGCAAATTCATCGCCGGGACGCGCGCCCCCTTTCACCACCTTCAGCGCAGGCTGGCCGTTGTCGTCGAGCACTTTTTTACCAACAAACTGTGCCCGCCAGTTAGGGTTCTCAACTTCGCCTCCCAGCCCTGGTGTTTCGCCCTGATCGTAATAAGTAATGCCTTTGACCGTACGACCATCGGTATCCAACGCCACAAAGGCGTACATCATTGACCATAAACCGTTGCCATAGATGGGCAACACGATTTCCTGGATGCGCTTTTGCTCGTCACGGACGAGGTAAATCTCCGCGACATTGCTGCGGCGCTTAATGCCTGCCGGATCCTGCGAGGCGTCAAGCGTGGTGCTCATCTGCGGATCTTTTAGCGCCAGCGCCTGGTTGTATTTCGCCGGGTCTTTATCCATTAACTCCCCGGTTTTTAAATCCACCAGCCGTGCGGTAATACGTTCGGCAAACACCGCTGCGACGTCATCCTTCGTCATGCCTTCCTGCATCAGCCCGGCCACGGCCAGGATGTTACGCTGTTTATCCAGCGCTCGTTGCTCCTGCTGTAGCGGTTTTAACCCTACGGCAGAACCGGCCACGACAATGGAACAGACCAGACACAGTACCAGCACCACCAGCAGCGTTTTGCTGATGCTGTCGTTATTTTTGATCTCAGCCACGCGCCTTCCTCCGCTTAATGTTGGCGCGCACGACCAGGTAGTCGAACAGCGGCGCAAACAGATTGGCAAACAGAATGGCCAACATCATCCCTTCCGGATAAGCCGGGTTGACCACGCGAATCAGTACACACATCACCCCAATGAGCGCGCCGTAACACCATTTACCTCTGTCGGTAAACGAAGCCGAGACCGGATCGGTGGCCATGAACATCATGCCAAACGCAAAGCCTCCCAGCACAAGGTGCCAGTACCACGGCATGGAGAACATCGGGTTTGTGTCTGAACCAATGAAGTTGAAAAGCGTGGCGGTGAGTACCATCCCGAGCATGACGCCTGCGACAATGCGCCAGGACGCCACGCGGCCAAAGAGGATGATGGCCCCGCCGATCAAAATCATCAGGGTAGACACTTCACCGATGGAGCCTGGAATATTGCCGATAAACGCATCAAACCAGGTGACAGGCTGTCCGGTTGCATTATTGACCAGCGTTTCGCCGCCGCCAGCCGCCCACTGTGAAAGTGGCGTCGCGCCGGAGAATCCGTCTGCTGCCGTCCACACCAGGTCGCCCGAGATTTGCGCCGGATAAGCAAAGAACAGGAACGCGCGCCCTGCCAGCGCCGGATTGAGGAAGTTGCGTCCGGTCCCGCCGAAGATCTCCTTGGCAATCACCACGCCAAAGCTGATCCCCATCGCCGCCTGCCAGAGCGGCAGCGTTGGCGGAACAATCAGCGCAAACAGAATAGAGGTAACAAAGAAGCCCTCGTTGATCTCATGTTTGCGAATAATAGCGAACAGCACCTCCCAGAAACCGCCGACGATAAAGACAGTCATATAGATGGGGAGGAAGAAGACAGCGCCCAGCGTCATCATGCTGATCCAGCCGGCATCTGCCGCAAAGCTCACCCCCAGCGACTGCGCCAGACGATAGTGCCAGTCAGACTGAATCACCTGCGCCAGCTGCTCTGCATTGTACATATGGTGCAGCGCCGGAATAGTTTGCAACCCAACGTTATACATCCCCCAGAACATGGCCGGGAAGACCGCAAACCAGACCAGAATCATCATTCGCTTGAGGTCGATGGCGTCGCGAACGTGCGCCGCGCCTTTCGTCACCAGACCCGGCGTGTAGAAAATGGTCGTTGTCGCTTCATACAGCGGGTAGTACTTTTTGAGCTTCCCTTCGGTAAAGTGCGGCTCAATTTTTTCAAAGAGGTGTTTTAAGCCCATGGTTATCCTTCCTGCTCAATGCGGGTTAACACCTCGCGCAATACGGGTCCATATTCGTATTTACCTGGACACACATAGGTACACAGCGCCAGATCTTCTTCGTCCAGCTCCAGACAGCCCAACGCCTGGGCACCGTCGGTATCGCCGGCCAGGAGATCGCGCAGCAGCACGGTGGGCAGAATATCCAGCGGCATCACGCGTTCGTAGTTGCCAATCGGAACCATGGCGCGCTCACCGCCGTTGGTGCTGGTGGAGAAGTTAAACAGCTTACGACGCAGGAAGTGGCCGAGCGTGGTGCGGGTTACAGAGTATTTTTCTGCACCAGGCAGTACCCAGCCGAACAGCTCTTTCTCGCGTCCTTCAAGCACAACGCTCACCTGAAGATGGAAACGACCCAGCCAGGCCATCGGGCCTGTCGCGTGCCTGCCGCTCAGCACCGAACCGGAAATAATACGGTTTTCACCCTCTTTCGTTTCGCCAGCCAACAGCGCCGTCAGGTCTGCCCCAAGCAGCGTGCGAACCAGACGCGGTTGGGTTGCCTGAGGGCCGCCGATGGCAATAATGCGTTCTGCGCACAGCTCACCCGTGGTGAATAGCTTACCGATAGCGATCACGTCCTGATAATTAAGATGCCAGACCTGTTTCGTCAGGCTTACCGGCTCCAGGAAATGAATATGCGTTCCCACCAGCCCGGCCGGATGCGGGCCGGCAAATTCATTAAAGGCTACCTGCCCTTGCGGATGCCCGCCCAGCTTACCGCCGCTGGCCTGACAGACATGCACTTTACCCGGCGTCAGGCGCGTTAACACGGTGAGGCCGGCATCGAAAGCGTTTCGTTCCGCCAGGATAAGAGGCTGCGGATCTGCGCTAAGCGGGTTGGTGTCGATGGCCGTGACGAAGATAGCGGCCGGCACAGTGCCAGGCACGGGCGTTTTGCTATAGGGGCGCGTGCGAAGCGCCGTCCACAGTCCCGACTCCAGCAGTTGCGTCTGCACCGCGTCGTGGCTGAGGGTGGCAAGATCGGCGGCGTCAAAACGCGCAAATTCGCGTTTCTCATCGCCTTCAATTTGAATAACAACCGATTGCAGGACGCGACGCTCACCACGATGGATGGCGACAACGGTGCCGCTGGCTGGGGCTGTAAACATAACGCCAGGATTTTTTTTATCCTCGAAGAGCGCCTGGCCTTTTATTACGCGATCGCCTTCCTGTACCAGCATCGCGGGACGCATGCCCACGTAATCATCACCTACAATAGCGACATGATGAATACTGGCGCCGGTGGTAACGTGCTGTTCAGGCACGCCAGAGATTGGCAGATCGAGTCCTTTTCTGATTCTAAACATGTGGTTAGCAGGTATCCATGAACAACAATCCAGAGAGGCCGGAGTGTATCATTTTCGGCCCTGCCAGGGGCAGCAAATCCGCCGACTGGCGCGCCGAAATGCGAGCTATTGCGCAAAGTTCCTGGAGTCAGGACAATGTGAATGGGTTATAAAGTAAAACTAATTTGTAAACGCAAAGGTTGGCTCTTGCGAAAATCTCCATCGGTGCTAATGTGAGCGCTCCTGTCCAGATTAGTCTGATTTCGGGTGTCTTTTGCCGTTCTGGCAAGTTGGTCATTGTTTTATCAAGGAACCAGTAGTATGCGTAAAATCGCATTGTTCATTGCGATGCTTCTGATACCGTGCATGTCGTTTGCCGGGCTGCTTGGCAGTAATAGTTCAACGACGCCGGTCAGCAAAGAGTATAAACAGCAGTTGATGGGATCCCCGGTTTATATTCAAATCTTCAAGGAAGAGCGCACACTCGATCTGTTTGTCAAAATGGGCGAGACGTATCAGCTGCTCGATAGCTACAAAATCTGTAACTATTCTGGCGGGCTGGGGCCGAAACAGCGCCAGGGTGACTTCAAAAGTCCGGAAGGGTTTTACAACGTTCAGCGTAACCAGCTAAAACCGGACAGCCGCTTCTATAAAGCGATTAACATCGGTTTCCCCAATGCCTTCGACCGTGCGCACGGTTACGAAGGGAAATACCTGATGATTCACGGTGCCTGCGTGTCAGTCGGTTGTTATGCGATGACGGATTCCGGCATTGATGAAATCTTCCAGTTTGTCACGGGCGCACTGGTCTTCGGCCAGCCGAATGTTCAGGTCAGCATCTATCCGTTCCGTATGACGGATGCGAACATGGCGCGCCATAAGTACTCTGTTTACACAGATTTCTGGAAACAGCTAAAACCGGGCTATGACTACTTCGAGCAGACCCATAAGCCGCCGGTGGTGTCCATCGTCAATGGCCGTTACGTGGTGAGTAAACCGCTCAGCCATGAAGTGGTTCAGCCGCAGCTGGCGTCAAATTACGCGGTCCCCGAGACAAAATAGCGCCCACTCGCCTGGCATGATCTTTTGCCAGGTTTCGTTGCCGGTCAGCGGCTGCGTTGCAATGACAGTGACCACATCGTTCGGTGTGGTCTCCTTCTGAAAATCAATTTCCACATCCTGATCGAGCAGCGTGGCGACGCCAAACGGCGCACGTCGGGTGATCCAGAACAGATTCGTCGAGCAGAACGCCATCACGTAGCGCCCGTCAGACAGCAGCATATTAAAGACGCCCTTCTCGCGTAACTCAGACGCCAGTGACGCTATGTACTTAAAAACGGCGGTCATGTTACCGGGCGTACGGGGGTAGCGCTCAGTCAGCTTGTGCAGCAGCCAGCAAAATGCTTTTTCGCTGTCCGTTTCACCGACAGGACGAAAATTGCCGGTTTCCAGTGATTTATAGCCCGAGAGCTGCCCGTTGTGCGCATAGGTCCAGTTACGGCCCCACAGTTCACGGGTAAACGGATGGGTATTTTCCAGCGCCACTTCGCCGCGATTGGCCTGGCGGATATGGGCGATCACCGAACAGGATTTAATAGGATAGTCCTGCACCAGTCTGGCAATGGGTGAGTTAAAGCTGGGTTGTGGATCTTTAAACGTGCGACATCCTTTGCCTTCGTAGAAGGTAATACCCCAGCCGTCTTTATGCGGCCCGGTTCCTCCACCGCGCTGAACCAGTCCGGTAAAACTAAAGCAGATATCGGTTGGCACATTGGCGCTCATCCCGAGCAGTTCGCACATAGATCACCTCCACAACAGCGGGGGGCACCGGCGCCCCCCAGCGAAGTCTTACTTAACCATCTCTTTTTCGATCAGTTGGATCAGGATGTGGATCACTTTGATGTGAATTTCCTGAACGCGATCCGCATAACCGAAGTGTGGTACACGGATTTCAATGTCCGCTGTACCGTCCATCTTACCGCCATCTTTCCCGGTCAGGGTGATCACTTTCATGCCCTTCTCACGCGCGGCGGCGATCGCTTTGATCACGTTAGCAGAGTTACCGGACGTGGAGATCCCCAGCAGCACGTCGCCTTCACGGCCTACGGCTTCAACGTAGCGGGAAAAGATATGGTCGTAACCGAAGTCGTTGCCTACACAGGAGATGTGGCTCACGTCGGAAATCGCAATCGCCGGGTAGCCCGGACGGTTTTCACGATAGCGTCCGGTCAGCTCTTCGGCGAAGTGCATGGCGTCACAGTGGGAACCGCCGTTACCGCAGGAGAGCACTTTACCGCCGGCTTTGAAGCTGTCGGCAAGCAGGACCGCCGCGCGCTGAATAGCGTGAATATTGGCATCATCTTTCAGAAAATTCGCCAGCGTTTCCGCCGCTTCGTTCAGTTCGTTACGAATAAGATCCTGGTACATGAGGATAATCCTTCAGTATTGATGAAATAACACAGTGGAGTGTACCGGATAGCAGTAAAAGCGAGAAGCTAAAGCCATGCGAATCGTCCGGCGTTTTGATTTTTTGTGCCGGCTAAAACGCGAACAATGTGAACCAGGTTGTAATTATTTTGTAAACACATTGCTAAAGGAAATGACATCAACTACAACCATATCATCACAAGTGGTCAGACCTCCTACAAGCAAGGGAGCTTTTCTTTATGATGATTTTGAGCATTTTCGCAACCGTTGTGCTGCTCGGTGTGTTGTTCTATCACCGTGTCAGTTTATTCCTGAGTAGCCTGATTCTTCTGGCCTGGACGGCTGCACTTGGCGTCGCTGGTCTGTGGAATATCTGGGTCCTTGTTCCCCTGGCCATCATTTTGCTGCCGTTCAACCTGACGCCGATGCGTAAGTCGATGATCTCTGCGCCGGTGTTCAGGGGATTCCGTAAAGTGATGCCGCCGATGTCGCGTACAGAGAAAGAAGCGATTGACGCCGGTACAACCTGGTGGGAAGGCGATCTGTTCCAGGGCAACCCTGACTGGAAAAAGCTTCACAACTATCCGCAGCCGCGTCTGACCGCCGAAGAACAAGCCTTTATTGATGGTCCGGTAGAAGAAGCGTGCCGCATGGCAAACGACTTTGCCATCACTCACGAAATGGCCGACCTGCCGCCTGAGCTGTGGGCATACCTGAAAGAGCATCGCTTCTTCGCGATGATCATTAAGAAAGAGTACGGCGGTCTGGAATTCTCCGCTTACGCTCAGGCTCGCGTACTGCAAAAACTGGCGGGTGTCTCCGGGATCCTGGCGATCACCGTTGGCGTGCCAAACTCCTTAGGCCCGGGCGAGCTGTTACAGCATTACGGTACAGAAGAGCAGAAAGATCACTACCTGCCGCGTCTGGCGCGTGGTCAGGAAATTCCGTGCTTCGCGCTGACCAGCCCGGAGGCAGGCTCCGATGCCGGCGCAATTCCTGATACCGGCGTGGTTTGCATGGGCGAATGGCAGGGCCAGCAGGTGCTGGGCATGCGCCTGACCTGGAACAAACGTTATATCACCCTAGCACCTATCGCCACGGTGTTGGGCCTGGCGTTCAAACTCTCTGACCCGGAAAAACTGCTGGGCGGTGAAGAAGAGCTGGGTATTACCTGTGCGCTGATCCCAACTTCAACCCCGGGCGTTGAAATTGGTCGCCGTCACTTCCCGCTGAACGTGCCGTTCCAGAACGGTCCTACCCGCGGTCAGGATATCTTTGTCCCGATTGACTACATCATCGGTGGCCCGAAAATGGCCGGGCAGGGCTGGCGTATGCTGGTGGAATGTCTGTCTGTGGGCCGCGGCATTACCCTGCCGTCGAACTCAACAGGCGGTCTGAAATCGGTGGCGATGGGGATTGGGGCTTACGCGCATATCCGCCGTCAGTTCAAAATCTCCATCGGCAAGATGGAAGGTATCGAAGAGCCGCTGGCGCGTATTGCGGGCAATGCCTACGTGATGGACGCCGCAGCCTCGCTGATTACCTACGGCATTATGCTGGGCGAAAAACCCGCCGTGCTGTCAGCGATTGTGAAGTATCACTGTACCCACCGCGCACAGCAGTCAATTATTGATGCAATGGATATCGCAGGCGGTAAAGGTATCATGCTCGGCGAAGGCAACTTCCTGGCGCGCGGCTATCAGGGTGCGCCGATTGCCATCACCGTGGAAGGGGCAAACATCCTGACCCGCAGCATGATGATCTTCGGCCAGGGTGCGATTCGCTGCCATCCGTACGTGCTGGAAGAGATGGCTGCCGCGCAGAATAATGATGTGGATGCCTTCGACAAGCTGCTGTTCAAACATATCGGTCACGTCGGTAGCAACAAGGTGCGCAGCTTCTGGCTGGGCCTGACGCGCGGGCTGACCAGCGCGACGCCAACCGGCGATGCGACCAAACGTTACTACCAGCATCTGAACCGTCTGAGCGCCAACCTGGCTCTGCTGTCTGACGTTTCCATGGCGGTGCTGGGCGGTAGCCTGAAGCGTCGCGAACGCATCTCCGCCCGTCTGGGTGATGTGCTGAGCCAGATCTTCCTGGCCTCTGCGGTGCTGAAACGCTACGACGATGAAGGCCGTCAGGAAGCGGATCTGCCGCTGGTGCACTGGGGCGTTCAGGATGCGATGTATCAGGCCGAACAGGCGATTGACGATCTGCTGGCGAACTTCCCGAACCGCTTCGTGGCGGGTGCCCTGCGCGCGGTGATCTTCCCGACCGGTCGTCATCACCTGGCGCCGTCCGACAAGCTGGATCACAAAGTGGCAAAAATCCTCCAGGTACCAAGCGCAACCCGCTCTCGTATTGGTCGGGGTCAATATCTGGCACCTACCCCGCATAACCCGGTAGGTTTGCTGGAAGAGGCGCTGCTTGACGTGATGGCCGCCGACCCGATTCACCAGAAGATCTGCAAACAGCTGGGCAAAAACCTGCCGTTTACACGACTGGATGAGCTGGCAAAACAGGCGCTGGCGGGTGGCATCATCGACAACAGCGAAGCTGCGATTCTGGTGAAAGCCGAAGAGAGCCGTCTGCGCAGTATTAATGTGGATGATTTCGAACCTGAAGAGCTGGCGACACAGCCGGTAAAGCTGCCAGAGAAACACCGCAAACCTGAAGCGGCATAAGGCCTTTTGCTCCCACAAACCCCGCCCCGCGCGGGGTTTTTTATTGCCACATTTTCTGGTAATGACGTGCTACAGTGTCAAAAAGTGTTTATTAAGGAGCCTGTATCGTGCCTGGTTTAAAGATTTCTGTTTTGCAGCAACCTTTAGTGTGGATGGACGGCCCCGCCAACCTTCGCCATTTTGATCGCCAGCTGGAAGAGATTACCGGACGCGATGTGATTGTCCTGCCGGAGATGTTTACCACAGGTTTCGCGATGGAGGCAGCAAAACAGTCCATGCCGCAGGACGAGGTGGTGGCCTGGATGCACGCCAGGGCGCAGGAAACAAATGCGCTGATTGCCGGTAGCGTCGCACTCCAGACCGGGCGCGGACCGGTCAACCGCTTCCTGCTGGTCGAGCCGGAAGGAAAAGTCCATTTCTACGATAAGCGCCACCTGTTCCGCATGGCGGATGAACATCAACATTATGAAGCCGGAAGCGAACGCGTGGTATTTGAATGGCGCGGCTGGCGTATTCTGCCGCTGGTCTGCTATGACCTGCGCTTCCCGGTGTGGTCGCGCAACCGCAACGATTATGACCTGGCGTTGTACGTCGCCAACTGGCCCGCCCCACGCTCCCTGCACTGGCAGGCTTTACTGACCGCGCGCGCGATTGAAAATCAGGCTTATGTCGTTGGCTGTAACCGCGTGGGAACGGACGGCAACGGGCATCACTATCGCGGTGACAGCCGGGTGATAAGTCCGCAGGGTGAGATTATTGCCACCGCCGAGCCGCATCAGGCAACACGAATTGACGCTGAGATCTCGTTAACGGCGTTAAAGGAGTATCGGGAGAAGTTTCCGGCCTGGCAGGATGCAGATCCGTTTAGCATTGGTTGAAAAAAAGCCGGGTGACGGCTGCGCCTTACCCGGCCTACAAAAAGCACAGCGTAGGCACGGTAAGCGCAGCGCCACCGGGCGTTAATTAACTCACCAGCGCCTGCCCGTCTTTGCGGCTTTCCGTCGCGGCCACGTAGTGCCCTTCCGGCATACGGTAAATCACCTGCGCACCGCCGAAGTTATAATCCTGAAGCGGATCTTCCACCACGATCTGATGCCCGCGCTCGCGCAGCGCCGCGATAGTATTGCGATCGAACGTTGATTCGACGATCACCTCCCTGCCCTGCACCACGCGCCAGCGCGGGGCATCGATTGCCGCCTGCGGGTTTTGCCCGTGCAGCATAATGCGCAGCGCCATCTGCATGTGCCCCTGCGCCTGCATCGGCCCGCCCATCACGCCGAAGGACATCAGCGGCTTGCCGCTGCCGTCCATCGCAAATCCAGGAATGATGGTGTGGAACGGGCGCTTGCTGCCCGCCAGCGCGTTCGGGTGCGCAGGATCCAGCACAAAGCCGCAGCCCCGGTTTTGCAGGCTGATCCCGGTATCTGGCACCACGATCCCTGAACCGAATCCCATATAGTTGGACTGAATAAACGAGACCATCATCCCACTCGCATCCGCGGTGCTGACGTAAACCGTCCCGCTCTGCGTCGGCGAGCCGTACACAAAATCAGAGGCGCTATCGTGGTTGATAAGCGCGGCGCGCGACTTCAGGTAATGGTCACTCAGCAGCTCTTTTGCCGCGAACGCCATGTGTTCTTCATCCGCAACGTAGCGGTCGAGATCCGCCAGCGCCAGCTTCATCGCCTCGATGGAGAGATGAAGAGACTGCACGGAATCCGGGTGATGCTTCTCAATGCCGCACTGCTCAAGAATGCCGAGCGCAATCAGCGTGGCGATCCCCTGACCGTTTGGCGGCAATTCCTGAACCGAGCCGCCCGCGAAGTCGCGCGACAGCAGGTCAACCCAGTCCACGCGGTGGTTTGCCAGATCCTCTGCCGTCAGATGCGCACCGTGTTCTTTGGCAAAGGCGGCAATTTTCTGCGCCAGCTCGCCGCGGTAAAACGCGTCGCCGTTGGTTTTGGCAATCAGCTCCAGCGAGTTCGCCTGCGCCGGGTTACGGAAGATTTCCCCCACGCGCGGGGCGCGGCCTTCCGGCGCGAAGCAGGCGCTGAAGCCCGGCTGATCTTTCAGCTTGCTATAGCCTCGCTGCCAGAGATGACCAATCAGCGGCGAGACGGGAAAGCCGTTGCGCGCGTAGTCAATGGCAGGCTGCGCCAGCGTGGTCAGCGGCAGCGTGCCGAAGCGCTCCGCCAGCGCGACCCAGCCGGATACCGCTCCCGGCACGGTCACCGCGTCCCAGCCAATTTCCGGCACTGCGCTTTTTCCGGCAAACAGATCCGCATGCCAGCTGGCCGGCGAGCGGCCTGATGCGTTGAGGCCGTGAAGCTTTTCACCGTCCCAGACGATGGCAAAGGCGTCGCTGCCGATCCCGTTGCCGGTCGGCTCAACCACCGTCAGCGCCATCGCGGTGGCAATGGCTGCATCGACGGCATTGCCGCCCAGTTGCAGCATCTTCATCCCCGCCTGCGCCGCCAGCGGCTGCGACGTGGCAACCGCGTTATGGCCCAGCATCGGCGGGCGGCGTGAATCGTAACCGGACGTAAAATCAAGCGCTTTGGTCATCATGACTCCTTAGTCGTGGCGCGGATCGAGCGCATCGCGCAGCCCGTCGCCGAGTAGATTAAAGCCCTGCACGGCAAGGAAAATCGCCACGCCGGGGAAAACGGACATCCACGGAGCCTGCTCCAGAAACCCTTTCGCGGTGTTGAGCATGGAGCCCCAGGACGGATTTGGCGGCTGCTGTCCCAGCCCCAAAAACGACAGGCTGGCTTCGGCGATAATCGCCGAGGCGATCGCCAGCGTGGCCTGCACGAGGATCGGCGACATCACGTTTGGCAGGACGTATTTAATGATGATCCAGCGATCCGGCAGGCCAATCGCCCGCGCGCCGTCGATATACTCTTCGTTGCGAATGGCGATCACCTGGCCGCGCGTCAGCCGGGCGAAAATCGGCATTGCCGAGAGACCAATGGCGATCATCGCATTCGTCAGGCTTGGGCCCAAAAATGCCCCCAGCGCGATCGCCATGATCAGGAACGGACAGGCCAGCAAGGCCTCAATAAAGCGCGAGATCACGCCGTCCCACATCTTCTGGAAGTAGCCCGCCACCAGCCCCAGCGGCACGCCGATGACCACGGCAATAATGACCGACATACAGCCCGCCATCAGCGAGGTGCGCGCCCCCCAAATAATGCGGGATAAGATGTCACGCCCCAGCTCGTCGGTGCCGAACCAGTACATCGCCGACGGCGCTTTGCGCACCGCCAGGAAGTTGGCTTTGACCGGGTCGAAGGGGGCGATCCACGGCGCCAGCAGCGCCACCAGGACAAAAAAGCCCACCACAAGCGCGCCAATCACCGCGCTTTTATTGCCGAGAAATTTCTTCAGCACCCGGTTCTGCGCGCGCGGCAGCGTGGGGGCAACGGTTTGCGTCGTCAGTTCCGCCATGGTTAACCTCGCATTTTCGGGTTGATAAGGACGTAGAGCACGTCGGCCAGCAGATTGAGCATCAGGAAGCCGATCGCCACGATCAGCACCACGCCCTGCACCACCGCATAGTCACGATTGAACACCGAGTCGACGATCATTTTGCCAAAGCCCGGAATGGTGAAGACCTGCTCGGTCAGCACCGCGCCGCCCAGTAGCTCGCCGAACAGAAGCGTGGTGAGGGTGATTACAGGCACCAGCGCGTTGCGAAAGGCGTGCTTCAGGATCACTGCTTTCGGCAGCAGCCCCTTAGCGCGCGCGGTGCGGATGTAATCCGCTTTCAGCACCGCAATCATTGACGCACGGGTATGGCGCATCAGCGTCGCCGCCAGTCCGGTTCCGAGCACGGACGCGGGCAGCAGCAGCGTGCGCAGGTTCTGGATCGGATCTTCACTGAATGGCACATAACCGGACGCAGGTAACCATTGCAAGTTCACCGAAAAGACCAGAATCAGCAGGATCCCCAGCCAGAAGTGCGGAATTGATATCCCCGAGATCGCCACAAAGTTCGCCCCGTGATCGACCCAGCTGTTTTTATTCACCGCCGCAAGGATCCCCATGCTGATGCCAAACACCAGCGCGATGATCATCGCCAGCAGAGAGAGCTCCAGCGTGACCGGCAGCTTGCTGGCAATCAGCTGCGTGACCGGTTCATGCGTGCGCAAGGAGACGCCCAGATCGCCCTGCAGCGCGCGCGTCAGCCAATGGAAATACTGCACGGGGATCGGCGCATCCAGATTAAGCTCAGCACGCAGTTGGGCAATTACCGCCGGATCGCGCTCCTCCCCGGCCATGGCGATCAGCGGGTCGCCGGGCAGCAGCTTTTGCAGCCCGAACACCATCATGCTCACCAGCAATAGCGTCGGGACGGCCAGCAGCAGACGTTTGCAAATCAGTTCCAGCATGGGTTCTCCTCAGGACGTTTATTTTGCCAGCGTCAAACCGGCCAGACGCACGATGCCGTCCGGGTACGGCTTAAAGCCCTGCACGCTTTTGTTCAGGCCAAAAATGCGCGGCTCGAAGTAGAGGTAGGCAATCGGCATGTCGGTCTGGAGCTGCTTCACCACCTTGTCGTACAGCGGCTGGCGTGCGGCCTGGTCGGTGCTCTGACGCGCCTGAGTCAGCCATTCATCGATCTGCGCGTTGCTGTATCGGCCGTCGTTCAGGGTGCCTTTACTGTTGATAAAGCCGTAAATGCTGCCATCCGGATCCGGGCGCCCCGACCAGCCGGAGAAGCTCAACTGGTAGTCACCGCTCTGCTGGCGATCCAGCAGCGTGGCGAACTCGGTCATTTGCAGGTTCAGGTTAAAGCCCGCCTCTGCCACCATCGCCTGCAATACCTGTCCCACCTGCTGCGAGGTTGGGTTGTTTGGCACCAGCAGATTGACGCTCAGCGGCGTGGTCACACCGGCGGCTTTCAGCAGCGCTTTGGCTTTATCGACGTCGCGCGGCGGGACCGGCAGGTTAACGTGGTACGGGCTGACCGGTGAAAACGCCTGATTTGCCGGGGTGTAGAGCCCTTCAAAGACCACCTGGTTTAAGGCATCGCGATCGATTGCCTGAGAAAATGCCTCGCGCACGCGGGCATCTTTGAACGGATCGTTGGCCGGCACCTTGCCGTTGTTAATATTGAAGGTGATCCCCTGATAGCCCAGACCGGTGACCTTCGCCAGCGCCAGCTTGCTGTCGGCTTCGACGGTTTTGACGTCGCTGGCGGCAATGCCTTCGGTCAGGTCGAGATCGCCCGCGCGCAGGTTCGCGAGACGCACGGAGGCATCCGGGATCGGCAGATAGATGATTTTGTCGAAGTGATAGGCGTCTTTGTTCCAGTAGTTGTCGAAGCGGGTCAGAACGATGCGGTCCTGCGACACGCGGCTGTCGAATTTGTATGGACCGGAGCAGACGGGATGGGCGGCAAAGTCAGGCTTTTTCGCCGCATCGGGTGCCATCATCGCGCCCGCGCGGTCGGTAAGCTGCATTAGCAGCGCGGCATCCGGTGTTTTCAGGTGCAGCGCAATCTGCATCGGGCCGGTGACCTCGACCGATTCAACGGATGAGATCTCGCTTTTACGTAGGGAGCCTTTGAGGGTCAGGGCGCGGTCGAGGTTGTATTTTGCCGCAGCGGCATCAAATTTTTCACCGTCGTGGAAGGTCACACCTTCGCGTAGATCCATAGTCAGCGTTTTGCCATCTTCGCTCCAGGCCCAGGATTTTGCCAGACCCGGCACCACTTTCAGGTGCTCGTCGACGTCCACCAGCCTGTCGCACAGGGAGGCAAACACGAAACGGCCATAGTAGGTGCGCGCCAGATGCGGGTCGAGCATATCCGGGTCGGCCCCCAGGCCGATCCGCAGCACGCTTTCAGAATGGGCGGGCAGCGCCGCGCCAAGCAACATAACACTTCCCAGTACGGTCAAAAGAGAATTACGCATTGTCATTATCATGAGTTCCTTGAAGGAAGGGAGGAGTGAGTGGCCGCGTGTTCAAACAGCGCGCGGCGGCGCAGAAAAGCGGCGGATGGCGGTGCGATCTGGATAACGCTGCGATCGCGATTGATCTCCTGCCAGCGATGGCAAGCAACCTGACGTCCGCCGTCGAGCACCTGATTAATCGGCTCGATCTGGCGGCATTCATCTGTAACGTAGGGGCAACGGGTGTGGAAACGGCAGCCGGACGGCGGGTTAGCCGGGTTCGGTAAATCACCCTGCAACAGCGGCGTATCCCGCGCTACGCCTGGCTGCATTTGCGGCGCTGAGGCAATCAACGCCTGGGTATAAGGATGCAACGGTGCGTCGAAGATGTCGTCGACGGTGGCCAGCTCGACGATTTGCCCAAGATACATTACCGCCACGCGGTCGCTCATATGACGGATAACCGCCAGCCCGTGGGCGACGATCACCATCGTTAGCCCCAACTGGTGCTTCAGGCTTTCCAGTAAATTAACCACCTGTGCCTGAACGGAAACGTCCAGCGCAGAAACCGGCTCATCACCCAGCAGCAGCTTTGGGCCTGACGCCAGCGCGCGCGCAATGCCGATACGCTGACGCTGCCCGCCGGAAAATTCGTGTGGATAACGCCCGGCCCAGGCTGAGGGCAAGCCGACCGTCCTGAGTAGCTCGGAGACGCGGTACTGGCGATCCGTTTTTTTCATGTTCTGGTGCAGCCACAGCGGCTCACCGACAATTTGCTCCACCGTCATGCGCGGGTTCAGCGAAGCGAAGGGATCCTGAAAGATGATCTGTAGCTCACGCCGGAGCTGGTTCAGACGGGCGCCCGAGGCGTGGGTGATCTCCTCACCCTGATAAAATACCCGCCCTTCGCTGGCGCCCAGCAGGCGCAGCAGCAGACGACCAAGGGTGGATTTCCCGGAACCCGACTCGCCGACAATTGCCAGCGTTTCGCCAGGCATCACCGACATCGAAACTCGGTCGACAGCGGTGACAAAGCGGGCCGGCGTAAACAGTTTTTTCGGGCCGGGGAAAAGCTTGCTCAGATCGCGGGCTTCAAGAATGGGCATGGTCATGCGGTCTCTCCCAGGGCAATGTGGTGTTCGAGCGGCACGCGGAAGCAGGCAACCTGATGGCCCGTACCAAGCGTAGTGAGCGGTGGTTTTTCAGCATGACAGCGCGTCTGCGCGAAGGGACATCGGGTGGCAAAGCGGCAGCCTTGAGGCATGGATTCCGGCAGCGGGACCGATCCGGGAATAGTTGATAGCTGGCCTTTACGCGCACCCATAGAAGGAAGGGAACCCATAAGGCCAATGGTATAGGGGTGCTGCGGATCGGCAAACAGGGCTTCAACACTCCCCTGCTCCACTACCTGTCCGGCATACATCACCGCCACCTGCTGCGCGACTTCAGCCACCACGCCTAAATCGTGGGTGATCATCAGCACCGCCGTGCCCGTTTCTTCTTTTAAAGTATTGAGCAGGGAGAGAATTTGCGCCTGAATGGTCACGTCCAGAGCGGTAGTGGGTTCGTCAGCAATGAGTAGTTTGGGATGGTTTATCAGCGCCATCGCAATCATCACGCGCTGGCGCATACCGCCGGAAAGCTGATGCGGGTAAGCCTTAAGGCGCATCTCTGCGGCCGGGATCTGCACCTTCTCCAGGATCTGTAGCGCAACCGTCATCGCCTCAGCCCGGGAGATCGTTTGATGGCGCATCACCGCTTCACTGAGCTGATCGCCAAGCGTGAAGGCCGGGTTGAGCGAGGTCATGGGCTCCTGGAATATCATCGCCAGCTCGCTGCCGCGCAGATCGGCATACTCCCGCGGCGAGAGCTTGCGCAGATCCTGGCGGCGGAAATTCATCTCCCCGCTGACGATCCGGGCGCTGGCAGGTAATAACCCCATCAGCGCCAGGGAAGTGATGCTTTTACCGCAGCCGGACTCGCCTACCAGCGCCAGCGTTTCTCCCGCCCTGACCGTCAGCGAGATATCGTCGAGCACGCTCACCGGCGAGCCCGCGAATTTAACGTTGAGGTTTTGCAGCCGCAGTACGGGCGTGGAGTCCTTAAAGGGTATCGTCGTCATAGCGTGGAATCGTCCTCAAGGTGAATAGCCTGAATCAGGGCGGTTTGCAGGCTGAGCAGGTGTTCGCGCATGGCGGCAGCTGCTTCGTTAGGCTGGCGATGAATAATCGCTGACATGATTTTGTGATGGTGGTCGTTGTAGCTATCGACACGTTCAGGGGTGCGGGCAAGTTCGCGTAAATGCTGCCAGCCAGGCTCCCGGCGGACGGCGTCTATCGCATCAAAAAGCCCAAGCATCAGGCGGTTACCTGCTGCCTCCGCAATGGCGCGGTGGAAGGCGCTATCCCACAGTTCGTTGAGATCGCGGTCATCCGGGCTGACCTTATTAATGCGTTCCAGCATACGCTGCATGAGCGCGAGGTTTTCCCTGGTGGCACGCAGTGCCGCAAGTCGGGCTAAGCCGGGTTCGAGCTGTAGTCGAGCTTCCATGACTTCCAGCAGGTTGGTTTGCTGAACCAATCCCTGAAGCGCCAACGGCTCAACCGGGGCAGATGGACCAATGAAGGTACCCTTGCCCTGCTTGCGCCAGATACGCCCTTCCTCTTCCAGCACGTCCAGCGCGCGACGCACTTCACGTCGGCCTACGCCGAGAGTGTCCGACAGCTCACGTTCAGTGGGCAGCGGAATGCCTGGTGTTGACTCGTGCTGGTTGATAAGCCCGCGCAGCTGCTCAAGCGCGGTACTGGAATTAGCTAAAAACCGTGAAGGCTTTTCCATATTGGTTCGCTCGCTTTCATCATTGCTTTATTTTTATTAATAATAAGTTATTGATATGACGCAGAACTTAACGTGCTAGTAATTAAGCAATTAACGAACCAATAGCGTATTGGTTCGTTAATTTTCTGAAAAATGATCGGTAACCGAATGATTTCCTACCAATTATTTTACATAATTATTACATAAGAAGATGGGCGCGAAGGTAAGGATGGGCAAAAAACGCACAAAAACAGTGCAAATAATGCACTAAAATCGTGCATTTGTTAATAAAATGCACCGTATTTATTAACTTTTTGTTAATGGAAATAAAAAGAGGAATAAACAATATTCGAGGGACTATAAAACGACGAAAGCCTGAATCATTTCTGACTCAGGCTTTCTGAATAGTGGCGGAACGGACGGGACTCGAACCCGCGACCCCCTGCGTGACAGGCAGGTATTCTAACCGACTGAACTACCGCTCCACTGTTCCCGTTTGGGGAACGAGGCGAATATTACGGTTTGCCTCTGAACTCGTCAACGCTTTTTCTCAGGTTTTGAATCGTTTGCTGCAAAATTCACCCAAACGGTGATTTAACAAACGTTTCAGCACATTTTCACGTGCGCCACAGACAGCTTCCGCCCTTCTTCTGCACTAAATCGAGACGAGATTCATGGTTCATCAGTTCTTCATCACTGGCTAAAACAACCCGCAGGCGATTCGCCTGACGCACAATGCGCTGAATTCCCCCTTCATCCCGCGTCTGCTGGGATTCATTTTCCATACTGAATTTCATCGACGTTTGCCCGCCGGTCATGGTCAGGTAGACATCGGCCAGGATCTGGGCATCGAGCAACGCGCCGTGCAGCGTTCGCTTGGTGTTGTCTATCTCATAGCGAGAGCACAGGGCATCAAGGCTGTTACGCTTGCCGGGGAACATCTTCCTTGCCAGCGCCAGGCTATCCGTGACTTTACAGAACGTATTCGTCTTCGGAATATCACGGTTGAGCTTGCTGAACTCATAGTCCATAAAGCCGATATCGAACGACGCGTTATGAATGACAAGTTCCGCACCTCTGATGTAGTCGAGAAATTCATCTGCGACGTCGGCAAAGGTGGGCTTATCCAGCAAAAACTCATCGGCAATTCCGTGAACGCCGAACGCTTCCGGGTCCACCAGCCGATCGGGTTTAAGGTAAACGTGGAAGTTGTTGCCCGTAAGGCGACGGTTCACCACTTCAACGGCACCAATCTCAATGATTTTGTGCCCTTCGTAGTGGGCGCCAATCTGGTTCATACCGGTGGTTTCGGTATCAAGAACAATCTGGCGAGTAATTGCAGTGCTCATAGCGGTCATTTATGTCAGACTTATCGTTTTACTGAACGTTTCAAATACAGGAAGTCTACCAGAGATGCGTAAACAGGTAGAAATTTTCACCGATGGATCTTGTCTCGGTAACCCAGGGCCCGGCGGCTATGGCGCCATTATGCGCTATCGCCAGCATGAAAAAACATTTAGTGAAGGCTATTTCCTGACCACCAACAACCGCATGGAGTTGATGGCGGCCATCGTGGCGCTGGAAGCGTTAAAAGAACATTGTGACGTGGTGCTGAGTACCGACAGCCAGTATGTCCGCCAGGGCATTACCCAATGGATCCACAACTGGAAAAAGCGGGGCTGGAAAACGGCAGAGAAAAAACCCGTCAAGAATGTCGATCTCTGGAAGCGTCTTGATGCCGCCCTCGGTCAGCACGAAATCAAATGGGAGTGGGTAAAGGGGCACGCCGGTCATCCTGAAAACGAACGCTGTGACGAGCTGGCTCGCGCGGCGGCATCCAACCCGACCCATGAGGATGCAGGTTATCAACCTGAATCCTGATCACGGTTTTTTGTACTGCCGCGTGGCCCCCACGGTCTGGCGGATCCGCGTTTTTGATTTGCTTTGCTTCATCGGGTTGAGCGTAAGGGGGATCGTCCTCTTACGCGCGACAATAAATTGCATGCAGCCCAGCGCGGGTAAATGGGTGCTTAATAAGACCCCGCCTTTACGCGTCCAGGGGATGACCTGAAAACCCCCGTAGCTTAGCACTTCGAAATTTAACAGTGAAAGCCAGTCCAGCTGGCGCATCATGGTAAACATCCTGCTGTTATAAGGCGGCGTGCGACGCAGAACGGGCGTCAGTTTACGTAGCCCCATCAGACTCAGCGGATTAAAACCGCTCAGGATCAGCCAGCCGTCATCAATCAAAACGCGGTCGGCTTCCCGCAGCAGACGATGGGGATCGCTGCACCAGGGCAGCGTGTGGGCGAGCAGACAGGCATCAATGGATTTTTCCGCAAACGGCAAATGCAGCGGATCCGCTTTCACCTGAACCGGGGAGCCATTAAGCGATACGCTGACCTGATGCGAGATAGCGCAGCTTTCGGTATTGATTTCTGCGCTCAGATTGCCAATCTTAAGCAGGTGAAAACCATACATTTTCGCGAGCCAGGGTTTAAGCTGAAGTTCTAAGGCCTCGCGATAATATTCACCCCAGGGCAACTCTGCCCAACGTTCCGGTGGTGCGACAGTCTGAGGTATCCTTGCCGGTTTCATCAAAACACCCGCCACGCTATAAGAGGTAATGCATGAATCTTATCAGTATTTCCGCCTTTCAGGACAATTACATCTGGGTTTTAGTCGACGACGATCGCAGATGCATCATTGTTGATCCAGGCGAATCCGCACCGATCCTGCACGCGATTAAAGAAAACGGCTGGCAGCCGGAGGCGATCCTTCTTACCCATCACCATCACGATCATGTCGGCGGTGTTCCCGATCTCCTTGCACGCTATCCCCATCTACCCGTCTACGGACCAGCAGAGACACAGGATAAGGGTACGACGCAAGTTGTTGAAGAAGGCGAAAGTATCCTCATCCTCGGGTGGGAGTTTTCCGTATTTGCTACGCCAGGTCACACTTCCGGTCATCTCTGTTTCTACAGCAAACCTTATCTGTTTTGTGGCGACACGCTGTTTTCTGGCGGCTGTGGAAGGCTGTTTGAAGGCACGCCAGAACAGATGTATCAATCTTTACAAAAAATTAATGCGCTGCCAGCCGACACCGTAATTTGTTGCGCACATGAGTATACATTAGGGAATATGAAGTTTGCTGCAAGCGTGCTGCCTGAGGATCGGGCGATTCAGGATTATTACCAGAAAGTGAAGGAGTTACGTGCAAAAAACCAAAAAACACTCCCCGTAATTCTGAAAAATGAGCGACAAATAAATTTATTTTTAAGAACTGATGATGTTGATTTAATTAATAAAATTAATCAAGAAACAAATTTGTTACAACCTGAAGCGCGATTTGCATGGTTAAGGTCAAAGAAAGATAACTTCAGATAATTGCGGGTTGCCTTTTCAAAATTTCGCCGTTATCATCGCTCGTCTTTTAAGCAACTATTGACACACACATGAAGGCAAAAGCGATATTACTCGCCTCTGTCCTGCTTGTAGGTTGCCAGTCACAAAACGGCAGCAACGTACAACAGCACGCACAGAGCCTTTCTGCGGCTGGTCAAGGGGAAGCAGGGAAGTTTACGAGTCAGGCGCGATGGTTGGACGATGGGACATCCTTCGCGCAGGAACAAGACTTGTGGGCCTCTATTGGCGACGAGCTAAAGATGGGAATTCCGGAAAACAGCCGGATTCGCGAACAGAAACAGAAGTATTTGAGAAATAAGAGCTATCTCCACGATGTAACATTACGGGCAGAGCCGTATATGTACTGGATAGCCGGGCAAGTTAAGAAACGTAACATGCCTATGGAACTGGTACTACTACCCATAGTGGAGAGCGCTTTTGACCCGCACGCGACGTCTGGCGCCAATGCAGCAGGCATCTGGCAGATCATTCCGAGCACAGGGCGAAATTATGGTTTAAAGCAGACCCGCAACTACGATGCGCGTCGTGATGTTGTCGCTTCAACGACAGCCGCTCTCGACATGATGCAACGTCTGAACAAGATGTTTGACGGCGACTGGTTATTGACCGTCGCGGCGTATAACAGTGGTGAAGGTCGTGTACTGAAGGCAATGAAAGCGAATAAAGCGCGTGGAAAATCCACAGACTTCTGGTCGCTCTCACTGCCACAGGAAACAAAGATTTACGTACCGAAAATGCTGGCACTGGGCGATATTCTCAAGAACAGCAAACGTTACGGTGTACAACTGCCAACACCAGACGAAAGTCGTGCACTGGCGCGTGTCCGCCTCAGCAGCCCGGTTGATATTCAACAGGTTGCAGATATGACGGGTATGTCGGTAAGTAAGCTTAAAACCTTTAATGCAGGTGTTAAAGGCTCCACGCTGGGCGCTAGTGGCCCTGGCTATGTGATGGTTCCGCAGAAACATGCGGAACAGTTACGAGAGTCTTTAGCTTCGGGTGAAATTGCAGCCGTTCAGTCCACGCTGATCGCTGATACGTCGCCTGTAAGCAGCCGCAGCTATAAGGTGCGTTCAGGTGATACGCTTTCAGGTATTGCATCACGTCTTGGCGTGAATGCGAAAGATCTCCAGCAGTGGAATAATCTGCGCGGATCTGGTCTGAAAGTGGGTCAAACGCTGACCGTAGGTGCAGGCAGCAGCGCACAGCGTCTCGCTAAAAACAGCGATAGCATTACCTATCGCGTACGTAAAGGCGACTCGCTGTCCAGTATTGCTAAGCGTCACGGCGTAAACATCAAAGATGTGATGCGCTGGAACAACGATACTGACAACCTGCAACCTGGCGACCAGCTGACGTTGTTTGTGAAAAACAGCGCTACGCCAGATTCCTGATAGTACGATCGCTTGTTAAAAAGGCACCGATTCCCCTCGGTGCCTTTTTTATTTATCCCGCTTTTTGCGCTTCAGCCATAATGGTGTCGCTGGTAAACGAACCATCGTCATGCAGTTCAAAGTACGCCTTCACGTCAGCAGAGGCGCTCTCCTGATACAATCGGATCGCCTGAGTCAATGCCTCGGGTGTGCGCATCCGTGCAATCCATGATGTGAACTCCAGCGGCAAACGGTCGGTTATCAATGAGCGTGAAATCAAGCCGGCTTCGGTGATAAACGTAAGCCACTCTCCACTGGAGTAGTTTTGCACGTGCGAGGTATCACGCAGCGCTTCAACCGTCTGGAGCCAGATATTTCGTACTGGATGTCCGGGAGACATCACGTCCATGATGATGAAGATTCCGCCCGGTTTGAGCACGCGTTTCACTTCCCGTAATGCCTGCCCCACATCATGCCAGTGGTGTGCAGAGTAACGGCTAATCACAACCTCAAACGACGCATCCTCAAAGGGTAAAGATTCAGCGTAGCCCTGGCGCGTCGTGACGTTATTCAGCCCTTTCGCTTTCGCCGCTTCAGCAACCACATCCAGCATCTGGCTCGATAAGTCATATGCCGTCACCTGAACAACCTGCTGTGCGGCGGTAAAACTGGCGTGCCCCGCCCCGCAGCCTAAGTCCAGCACGTGCGCGTCAGGAAACGCGGCGAGCCGTTCGCCGAGACGTACCAGATCGCGGCCAGAGGCGTGCACGGCGCTGCTCAGGTAGGCACTTGCCTGAGAACCAAACTGTTTTTCGACGTTGTCATGATGGGAGTGTGTTGTTGTCATGTTGCTGTCCTTTTATGGGTTAAAAAATAAAGGGCAGCACCCGCACAGGCCTGCCCCACGGCAGACCTGACGCACCATTATTTATCAGGTTTGCCGGGACTGAATTCAACTAGTAGAGGATTATGATCGGAGGCGCGCGTCACCAGAACGGAGGCGTCGTGCACGCTTAAACCCCGATAGAAGACAAAATCGAGAGGACGACCAAACGCTTTCTTGCGCTGGTCATCGTTAAAACGAACTTCACGCAGCGACATTTCACGCGCGAAGCGGTACAACGCGTTCATACGTGGACGGCTCCAGGCATTGAAGTCCCCGGCCATAATGATCGGCCCACTGTGATGAGCAATCTGATCGCCAATGGGTAGTAACTGCTTACTGTACACATCAACACCCAGGCTGAAGTTCACCGCATGAATGTTTACCACCATCAGCAGACGGGTGTCGGGCAACGGATAGACCGTGACCAGCGCCGATTTTGCCAGACGCAGGATTGGCTCTCGTTCACGCAGCGGGCAGCAATAGACCGGATGTGCGGCTGAAAGGGTCATCACCCCAGAAGGATGCTGTGGCAGAACAAAGGCAGGCACCTGATCGGCTGCAAGATAGTTTGTCGTTGCAAACCTGACCAGCTCAGGCGTGGTTTGCGCCTCCTGTAACAGAACCAGATGCGCATCTTTACCAAAATTTTTAAGTACGGATAACCACTCCGCACGCTGTTGTTTAAAGATGTTCCACACCAGTACGCGAATTTTTTCGTCACTGCTTAATGGCGTGCCCGCTGGTAATGCCTGACCCAGGCTCGCAAACGACCCCGGAGGCAAGATCCTCTCCGCGGGCATTCCGGCAACATAACGCATGGCATAGGTATTTTTTCGCACTTTTGGAAACGACCTCTGTAACATGAACCAGCCCGGAAAACGGACTGGTTCTAATGTTATAGGGATTTTAGGTCACACTTTCAACGCAATTACTGAGAAACCGCTTTCCAGTTTTGTAAGCAAGCACTTACTGATACTTATCCAAGCGCGATACGAGCGGGTTTATCAAGTCGTCCACTCAGACCAATAAGCAGGAAAGCGACAAGCACAATTACCGCACCAATCCATGGCGTTTGGGTTAATCCAACGTGTTCAACCGTCTGCCCGCCGATAACCGATCCGAGTGCGATACCGATATTGAATGCGGCGATATTCAGGCCGGATGCGACATCCACCGCATTGGGCGTATAGCGTTCGGCTTTCTGTACAACATAGACCTGCAATCCCGGTACGTTACCAAACGCGAATATTCCCATAACCAACACAGTTACCAGCGCTGCGTATTGTATCGACGCGGTGAACTGGAAAATCATCAGCAGGACAACCAGCGCGGCGAAGATAAATTTTAGCGCCGGTACCGCACCATGCTTATCCGCAAGCTTGCCGCCCCAGATATTGCCGATTGCAACGGAGATACCGTAGCCCAGTAAAATCCAGCTCACTGCGCCCGGAGAAAAACCAGCCAGCTCCTGCATCATCGGTGCAAGGAAAGTGAACGCAGTGAACACACCTCCATAACCCAGAGCCGTAACGGCATAGATCAGCAGCAGGCGCGGGTGTGTCAGAACCTTAACCTGATCGCTCAGGCTGGCGCTCGCGCGCCCCGGAATACTGGAGGGCACCAGCAGCAGGCTGGCTACCAGAGCAATCACGCCCAACAGCGATACCGCGAGGAAGGTTTCTCGCCAGCCAAAATGTTGCCCAATAAACGTTCCTAACGGTACGCCGGTGACCAGCGCGACGGTTAAGCCGCCAAACATAATCGCAATGGCTGACGCCGCTTTCTCTTTTGGCACCAGGCTGGTTGCAATCGTAGAACCGATGGAGAAGAAGACACCGTGCGCGAGGCCAGACAGCAAACGGGCAATGACCAGGGTAGTGTAGTCCGGAGCCTGCCACGCCAGAATATTGCCGGCGGTGAAGAGCACCATCAGGGCAACTAACAGTTGTTTACGTGGAAAGCGTCCAGTCAGTGCGGTCAGCACAGGCGCCCCAACAGCGACGCCTAACGCGTAAATAGATACCAGCAGCCCGGCAGAAGGCAGCGAAATGGCGAGTTGTTCAGCAATAGTGGGAACAAGTCCTACAATAACAAATTCGGTCGTGCCAATTGCGAAGGCACTGATCGTCAGGGCAAGAAGCGCCAGTGGCATAAATACTCCGTCTCTTCAGGATTAAGATGACAGGCAGTATGCGCCAGTGTTTAAATAACAAAAATGGTTAGAATCTCAATAGAATTTTGCGGATGATGCAATAATGAAAGCCACATCGGAAGAACTGACTATCTTTGTTGCCGTTGTTGAAAGCGGCAGCTTCAGCCGTGCGGCCGAACAGCTCGGGCAGGCGAACTCCGCCATCAGCCGCTCGGTGAAAAAGCTGGAGATGAAGCTCGGGGTAAGTCTGCTCAACAGAACAACGCGGCAGCTCAGCCTGACGGAAGAAGGTGAACGTTATTTTCGCCGCGTACAATCCGTTTTGCAGGAGATGGCGGCAGCTGAGACGGAAATAATGGAGTCGCGTAGCACTCCGCGTGGATTGCTACGCATTGATGCGGCGACGCCGGTCGTGCTTCATTTTCTGATGCCGTTAATCAAGCCATTCCGGGAACGTTATCCGGAGATGACTCTGTCCCTGGTCTCTTCAGAGACGTTTATTAACCTGATTGAGCGTAAAGTTGATGTGGCGATCCGCGCGGGAACCCTGACGGATTCAAGTTTACGCGCTCGCCCACTGTTCACCAGCTACCGCAAAATTATCGCGTCACCGCAATATATTGCAGAGCATGGCAAACCGGAGACCGTTGAGGAGCTGAAGCAGCACCTGTGCCTGGGCTTTACGGAACCTGTCTCGCTGAACACCTGGCCCGTGGCCTGTCATGACGGACAACTTCATGAGATCACTTGCGGACTTTCGTCTAATAGCGGAGAAACGCTGAAACAGCTTTGTCTTGAAGGAAATGGGATCGCCTGTTTATCAGACTATATGATTGATAAGGAAATAGCTGCGGGTCAGCTTGTAGAACTGATGGCTGACAAACGCTTACCTGTAGAGATGCCTTTTAGCGCAGTGTATTACAGTGACAGAGCGGTAAGTACGCGCATACGCGCTTTTATCGACTTCCTTAGCGAACATATAAAAACAGCTCCCGGAGGAGCTGTGTGAGGGTTTAAGGGTACAGAGGAAGGGCTTTTATTAATCCCAGTCTGGTGCTAACCCTTCCGGGCTGACCAGACGATCGTTGCATTCCAGTGCAGCGATCGCGTTTTTATCTTCATCATCAAGCTGGAGATCCCGCGCTAACAGGTTACTTGCCAGGTTTTCACGTTTGGTTGAAGACGGGATCACGGCATAGCCCTCACCCATCGCCCATGCCAGGATCACCTGTGCGGCTGTCGCATTGTGTTTTTCAGCGATGCGTGCAATCACTTCATCTTTCAGCGCCTTACCATATGCCAGCGTCATGTACGAGGTGATGTGAATACCATGCTGTTTCGCCCAGTCCACGACTTTGTGGTTTTGCAGGTAAGGAGAGAGTTCAATCTGATTGGTGGCAATATTTTCTTTACCCACTGCGGCAATGGCCCTTTCCATCAACGGGATGGTGAAGTTAGAGATGCCAATTTTACGCGTTAAACCCTGCTCTTTCGCTTCCAGCAGCGCCTGCATGAACTCCTCCACAGAGACGGCATCGTCAGGTGATGGCCAGTGGATCAGCGTCAGATCAACATAGTCAGTACGCAGCTTTCTCAGACTTTCCTTCAGGCTTGGGATCAGCTTGTCTTGGCCGAGATTCTCAATCCAGATTTTAGTGGTGATGAAAAGTTCGTCGCGCGGTACGCCACTCTCTTCGATGGCCTGGCCTACGGCAGCTTCGTTATCATAAATCTGCGCCGTATCAATAGCACGATAGCCCAACTCAAGTGCGGTTTTAACAGATGCGATAACAACGTCGTCTTTCAGGCGGAAAGTGCCCAGACCCAGTGCAGGGATAGTCATATGATTCCTCAATCGTTATGTTCATAAACTGAGGAGAATTATCGCTGTAGTTGTTATGCCGAAAAAGATCGTGAACCGCAGAGGATTTTTGCTAATTTCGCAACAATCAAACGACAGATAAGAAAAAAGCCCTGAGCGTTAGCTCAGGGCTTTTAATAAGTGGCGGAACGGACGGGACTCGAACCCGCGACCCCCTGCGTGACAGGCAGGTATTCTAACCGACTGAACTACCGCTCCACCGAATACTTCTGTAACCACCGGATTAATGCACCG
>NZ_JBJJTG010000010.1:0-141544 GCF_046054285.1 Enterobacter sp. DN | reverse complement strand
TCGGGGTGTCATACTCAACGTGAGAGGTGTTGATGGTGATACCACGAGCTTTTTCTTCTGGTGCGTTATCGATCTGGTCGAAAGCACGAGCAGCACCGCCGTAGGTTTTAGCCAGTACGGTAGTGATTGCAGCGGTCAGCGTTGTTTTACCATGGTCAACGTGGCCGATAGTACCGACGTTAACGTGCGGTTTTGTACGTTCAAACTTTTCTTTAGACATCGATTGTCCCTCTAAGACACGGATAAATCGGTGATATCACCACATCAACCAGGCGAAAATGCCTGAACTGTTGAATACATTTACATTGAAACAGAGAGAAAGGGAGGGAGAAGTGAAGTGGTGCTGATACCCAGAGTCGAACTGGGGACCTCACCCTTACCAAGGGTGCGCTCTACCAACTGAGCCATATCAGCACGTATTGGAGCGGGCAGCGGGAATCGAACCCGCATCATCAGCTTGGAAGGCTGAGGTAATAGCCATTATACGATGCCCGCATCCTGAAACTCGGCTACCCAGTTCTTTCTGTAACAAAAAAAGAGATTTCTCTCTTTTCTGTTCGAGCTGGTCAATTTTTCCAACCAGCTCCGGCGGCGTTGTCGCTGCCAGAAAGTGGTGGTGGGGGAAGGATTCGAACCTTCGAAGTCTGTGACGGCAGATTTACAGTCTGCTCCCTTTGGCCGCTCGGGAACCCCACCGGACTTGATGGTGCCGACTACCGGAATCGAACTGGTGACCTACTGATTACAAGTCAGTTGCTCTACCTACTGAGCTAAGTCGGCATCAAGTAGCGCGCATTCTATGGAGACCTGCGCAGTCATGCAACTAAAAAATTGCATAAAACGTTCTTTCGCTCACATTTTATTCGAAACCAGGGCTAACCGCTGTAAATTCATCCGCTCACGGTTAAAAATTCAACATGAACGCCTGATTTCGGCACGCTATAGCCCCAGGTGATGCCTGCCCGGTTAAGCATCGCTTTCCCATATTTTTTCTTATTATTCCTCTCATCTGGTGTTAACCTCCTGCCCATTGTCCAAAATTAACTATGTGATGAGCCCGCACCCGCCGTTTCGTGATGGTTCACAGAAGCATGCTTATGAGCAAAAAAGAGCAAACGTTAATGACGCCCTATCTTCAGTTTAACCGTAGCCAGTGGGCAGCCCTGCGTGACTCCGTCCCTATGACACTGACGGAAGGTGAAATCGCACGGCTAAAAGGGATAAACGAAGATCTCTCCCTGGAAGAGGTGGCAGAAATCTATCTCCCCCTTTCTCGCTTGCTTAACTTCTATATCAGCTCCAATTTGCGCCGTCAGGCCGTACTGGAACAGTTCCTCGGCACGAACGGTCAACGTATTCCTTATATCATCAGTATTGCGGGCAGCGTGGCAGTGGGTAAAAGTACCACCGCGCGCGTGCTACAGGCGCTGCTGAGCCGCTGGCCGGAACACCGCAGCGTGGAGCTGATCACCACCGACGGCTTCCTGCATCCCAACGAGGTGTTGAAAGAACGCGGCCTGATGAAAAAGAAGGGCTTCCCGCTCTCTTATGATATGCACCGCCTGGTAAAGTTTGTTTCAGATCTAAAATCGGGCGTACCTCACGTTACCGCGCCGGTTTACTCGCATCTGATCTACGACCGCATCCCGGATGGCGACAAAACGGTTGTGCAGCCCGACATCCTGATTCTGGAAGGCTTAAACGTCCTGCAAAGCGGGATGGATTATCCTCACGATCCGCATCATGTGTTTGTCTCTGACTTTGTCGATTTCTCAATTTATGTCGATGCGCCGGAAGATTTGCTGCAACGCTGGTATATCAACCGCTTCCTGAAGTTCCGCGAAGGCGCGTTCACCGACCCGGATTCCTACTTCCACAACTACGCCCAGCTCTCTGAAGAAGAGGCTATCAGCGTGGCGACCGGGCTGTGGAATGAGATCAACTACGTCAACCTCAAAGAGAACATCCTGCCGACGCGCGAACGCGCAAGCCTGATCCTCACCAAG
This sequence comes from Enterobacter sp. DN, assembly GCF_046054285.1. Lineage (NCBI taxonomy): Bacteria > Pseudomonadati > Pseudomonadota > Gammaproteobacteria > Enterobacterales > Enterobacteriaceae > Enterobacter > Enterobacter sp. DN. The sequence continues at coordinate 139,538 of NZ_JBJJTG010000010.1, read as the reverse complement.
AGTGAGAAACACGCCGTCGACCAGATTCGTTTACGGAAGTAGACCTCAGACGTAAAAAAAACCGGCTTAACGCCGGTTTTTTTATTTATGCCTGCGGCTTTTCGCCGTTTTCATCCTGATCGACCGCGAAGCAGGCCACCAGCTGTCCGCCATAATCCTTCAGCTGTGGCTGCAACTGCGTGCACGGGCCGAAGCGGCGACGGCAACGGGCGTTGAACGCACATCCCGGCGGCGGGTTAAGTGGGCTTGGCAACTCGCCGGTCAGCTTAATGCGCTCCCGGCGGTCATCCGGGTTCAGCCGCGGCGTTGCAGACAGCAGCGCCTGCGTATACGGATGACGCGGGTTAGTAAAGATCTGATCTTTCGTCCCCTTCTCCACGCAGCGTCCCAGATACATCACCATCACCTCATCGGCAATGTGCTCAACCACGGACAGGTCATGGGAGATGAAGACGTACGACAGTCCCAGATCCTGCTGTAAATCCATCATCAGGTTAAGCACCTGCGCACGTACGGACACGTCAAGCGCTGAGACCGGCTCATCGGCAATCACCACGTCCGGGTCAAGCATCAGCCCACGGGCGATGGCAATACGCTGACGCTGACCGCCAGAGAACATATGCGGGTAGCGATCGTAATGCTCGGTTTTAAGCCCCACCTTCGCCATCATCGCCAGCGCTTTTTCACGACGCTGCTCTTTGCTCAGATTGCTGTTAATCAGCAGCGGCTCTTCCAGAATCTGCCCCACTTTTTTACGCGGGTTTAAAGAACCGTACGGGTTCTGGAACACAATCTGGATTTTTTGACGACGCAGCTTCTGCGCCTGCGGATCGTGCTTGAGCAGATCCTGGCCCTGATAGTAAAGCTCGCCGCCGGTTGGCGTTTCGATCATCGTCAGCAGACGGCCCAGCGTGGATTTTCCACAGCCCGACTCCCCGACGACCGCCAGCGTTTTACCGCGTTCAAGGCTGAAGGAGACGCCGTCCAGCGCTTTTACCAGGCGCTCGGGGGCAAAAATCCCCTTCTTCACCGGGTAATGTTTTTTCAGGTCGATAGCCTGCAACAGCGGCTGTTGCGTGGTGGCCTCGTGCGTACTCATAGTGTTGGCCTCCCGGCATCATCGAGTGGGTAGTGGCATTTTGACTGCCGACCATCGGCCAGCAGATTCAGCTCTGGCTCCTCGGCGCGGCATTTATCCGTCGCATACGGGCAGCGCGGATTCAGCAGGCAGCCCTGCGGACGGTCATATTTACCCGGAACCACACCCGGCAGTGACGCCAGACGCGCTTTGTCCTGGGCAAACTCCGGCAGCGCTCGCAGTAACGCCTGCGTATACGGGTGACGCGGCGCGCGGAAGATATCGTGCGAACTTCCGGTCTCCACTACCTGACCCGCATACATCACGATGATTTTGTGTGCCGCTTCCGCCACCAGCGCCAGGTCGTGCGTAATCAGCACCAGCGCCATATTCTCTTTCTGCTGCAACTCCAGCAGCAGCTCGATGATTTGCGCCTGGATGGTTACGTCCAGCGCGGTAGTTGGTTCATCCGCAATCAGCAGTTTTGGTCGACAGGCAATCGCCATGGCGATCATCACGCGCTGGCTCATGCCGCCGGAAAGCTGATGCGGGTAAACGTCCAGACGCGATGCTGGGTCAGGTATCCCCACCAGGTTCAGCAGATCGATAGCACGCTGGCGACGGGTTTTCTTGTTGCCGCCCTGATGCACCTTAATGGCTTCCATAATCTGGAAACCGACGGTGTAGCATGGGTTCAGGCTGGTCATGGGGTCCTGGAAGATCATGGCCACTTCCGCGCCCACCAGCTGGCGGCGCTGTTTTTCGGAAATGCGCTTCAGATCCTGACCGTTGAACTCCAGATTTTCCGCCATCACGCGGCCGGGGTAGTCAATCAGCCCCATAATCGCCAGCGAACTCACTGACTTACCGGAGCCCGACTCTCCTACAATCCCGACCACTTCGCCCTGATTAACGCTGTAGCTGATGCGGTCCACGGCGCGAAACGGTGTGCCTTCGTCGCCAAAGTGCACGGATAATTTATCTACATTTAATAACGCCATCTCGTGCCTCTTACTGCTTCAGTTTGGGATCAAGTGCATCACGCAGACCGTCACCCATCAGGTTAAATGCCAGCACCGTCAGCAGAATCGCCAGACCCGGGAAGGTGACGACCCACCAGGCGCTTTGCGCGAACTGCAACACGTCGGAGAGCATGGTGCCCCACTCCGGTGTTGGCGGCTGCGCACCCATGCCAAGGAAGCCAAGAGCGGCCATATCAAGAATGGCGTTAGAGAAACCGAGCGACGCCTGAACAATCAGCGGCGCAAGGCAGTTTGGGAAGATATTGATAAACATCTGACGCATCGCACCGGCACCCGCCACGCGAGAGGCGGTAACGTAGTCGCGGTTCACTTCCACCAGCACCGCCGCACGGGTCAGACGCACGTAATGCGGTAGCGCAACAAACGTCAGCGCAAGCGCGGCGTTACCAATCGACGGACCAAAGATCGCCACCAGCACCAGCGCCAGCAGCAGGCTTGGCAATGCCAGCATAATGTCGACGACGCGCATGATGATGTTATCAACAATGCCGCCGAAGTAGCCTGCCACCAGGCCGAGTACGATCCCCATGATCAGCGACAGTACGACAACGAGGCAGCCAACCAGCAGCGACAGGCGTGCGCCGTACATCAGGCGCGACAGCACATCGCGGCCCACGTCGTCGGTGCCCAGCAGGTGCGTCAGGCTTCCGCCGTCCTGCCATGCAGGAGGTGCCAGCAGCGCATCGCGGAACTGATCAGCCGGGTTATACGGCGCAAGGAAGTTCGCAAACACCGCAATCAGGATCATGATGGAAACATACACCAGCCCGACGACCGCGCCTTTGTTGCGCTTGAAGTAGTGCCAGAACTCCTGCATCGGCGTCATTGGCACCGGTGCGGTGACCACTTTATTTTGAGTAACTTGTGACATGATGGCCCCTTACTTCTTATGACGAATACGCGGGTTCACCACGCCGTACAGCAAATCGACCAGCAGGTTGACGAGGATAATCATCGTCGCGACCAGCAGTACACCGCCCTGCACAACCGGATAGTCACGGCGTTGCAGCGCATCAATCAGCCAGCGTCCAAGACCCGGCCAGGAGAAGATGGTTTCGGTCAGGATCGCCCCCGCCAGCAACGTACCGACCTGCAAACCGATAACGGTTACCACCGGCAGCATAGCGTTACGCAGGGCATGAATGATGATGACGCGCATACGGGTCAGGCCTTTAGCGCGGGCAGTACGAATATAATCCTCGCCCAGCACTTCCAGCATGGAGGAGCGGGTCATACGCACGATCACCGCCAGAGGGATGGTGCCCAGCACCATTGCAGGCAGGATCATGTGCGCAACCGCATCAATGAAGTTGCCCTCTTCGCCCCAGATCGCCGTATCAATCAGCATAAAGCCGGTTAACGGGTTGGTGTCGTCAAGGAAAACCATGTCGCTGACGCGTCCGGAGACCGGCGTCAGGTTCCACTGCACCGAGACCAGCATGATCAGCATCATGCCCCACCAGAAGATAGGCATAGAGTAGCCGGTCAGTGCCAGGCCAACAGCGGTGTGGTCGAAAATAGAGCCACGCTTAACGGCAGCCAGTACCCCAACAGGAATACCCACCGCAGTGGCGAAGATCATGGCGCAGATACCGAGTTCCAGCGTCGCTTTAAAGCGCGGCACGAACTCGTCCCACACCGGAAGACGGCTTTTCAGTGAAATCCCTAAATCGCCGTGCAACACGCCCCAGATATAGTGGAGATACTGCTGCCACATCGGCTTATCAAGGCCGAGTTCAGCCAGCAGTTGCGCATGACGTTCAGGTGAGATACCACGCTCGCCCGCCATAATCATTACCGGGTCACCCGGGATCATATGGACGAAGGCAAAAGTGAGAAGGGTGATACCGATAAACGTCGGGATAACCAGTCCCAGACGTCGGAGGATGAACTGCAACATAACCCGGATTCTCTCTGATGACGCACGCCCAGTGGCGTGACGTCTGTATTGCTCACAAATGTAAATTCCCTCTCCCTGTGGGAGAGGGTTAGGGTGAGGGGGTGCATGCACGACCCTCACCCCTGCCCTCTCCCAAAGGGAGAGGGAGAACACCCTACTTATTATTCAACAGACACGTTTTCGAAGTGGTGTTTGCCCAGTGGATCAACCACGTAGCCCTTCACTTCTTTACGCACTGGCTCGTACACGGTGGAGTGAGCAACAATCAGCGCCGGGGCCTGATCGTGCATAACAACCTGCGCTTGCTTGTACAGTTCAATACGTTTGTTGTGATCGTCGGTCGCACGCGCCGGCTGGATCAGATCTTCAAACGGCTTGTAGCACCAGCGAGAGTAGTTGGAACCGTCTTTCGCTGCCGCACAGCTGAACAGGGTCGCGAAGAAGTTGTCCGGATCCCCGTTGTCGCCGGTCCAGCCCATCATGACCGCCTGGTGTTCGCCCGCTTTAGCGCGCTTCAGGTACTCGCCCCACTCGTAGGTCACAATTTTGGCCTGTACGCCAATCTTCGCCCAGTCAGCCTGAACCATTTCCGCCATACGACGTGCGTTCGGGTTGTAAGGACGCTGTACCGGCATCGCCCACAGCTCGACGGTGAAGCCTTTGTCCTGGCCTGCTTCTTTCAGCAGCGCTTTCGCTTTCTCAGGATCGTAGGTGTAGTTCTTAATGTCGTCGTTATAACCCCACATGGTTGGTGGGATCAGGTTCTTGGCCGCAACGCCCGCGCCCTGGTAAACGGCTTTGATGATCGCTTCTTTGTTCACCGCGTAAGTCAGCGCCTGACGCACTTTCACGTCATCGAACGGTTTCTTCTCGGTGTTGAAGGAGAGATAACCCACGTTCAGGCCCGCCTGCTCCAGCAGGTTGATATTTTTGTCCTGCTTCATGCGCGCGATGTCAGCCGGGTTTGGATACGGCATCACCTGACATTCGTTTTTCTGCAATTTTGCGTAACGCACGGATGCGTCAGGCGTGATGGAGAAGACCAGACGGTCGATCTGCGGCTTGGTGCCCCAGTAGCCCGGGAAGGCTTTATACAGAATACGGGAATCTTTCTGGTACTGAAGCAGCTGGAACGGGCCGGTACCGATTGGGTTCAGGTCCACTTTTTCCGGCGTGCCGGCTTTCAGCATGTTGTCCGCGTACTCTTTAGAGAGAATCGAGGCGAAGTCCATCGCCAGGTCAGCCAGGAATGGCGCTTCCGGACGCGTCAGCACAAACTGAACGGTTTTATCGTCCACTTTTTTCACTTCAGCGATCAGGTCTGGCAGACCCATCCCTTCGAAGTATTCATAGCTGCCGCCAGACACTTTATGGTACGGATTCTGGGCATTTTTCTGACGGTCGAAGGAGAACACAACGTCGTCGGCGTTAAAGTCGCGCGTAGGTTTAAATTCTTTGCTGTCCTGCCACTTCACGCCCTGGCGCAGGTGGAAGGTATAGGTTTTACCGTCTTCGCTGACATCCCACTTTTCAGCCAGGCCAGGAATTACTTCCGTGGTGCCGGTTTTAAATTCAACCAGACGGTTATAGATCGGTACAGAGCTTGCGTCGTAAGTCGTACCAGAGGTAAAGAGCTGTGGGTTAAAGCCTTCCGGAGAGCCTTCAGAACAGTAAACCAGGGTTTTTGCCTGTACGCTTGCTGCAACAGTCATGGCCACCAGGCTCAGACCAAGCTTCAGCATCCCTGACTTCTTCAAGGAAATACTCATTATTGTGCTCCAATGTGATGTTTTGCTTTGTTGTGTTACGCCGCCTGACCTTTATTTATTTTTTACCCGGTCCGGTCGGTGATGCCCGAAGGCGTTAAAAGGGATAGAGAATCCTTTCAGAAGAGCGTTTGAGTTGCAGCGCAGATCCTCCCTGAAATGCCCCTCGTGCCCTACAATCTGTCAACAGAATGTGAAAACGTCAATACAGGTGGCGGGGATTTACGTGGAGTGTGAGAAACCGCAAACAAAGATTAAAAAAACCCTGACCGTGAGTTTTCAGCAGAGAAATTTATGCTACTCGCCATGATGCAGCACAATTATCTTCATATTTCGCAACACTCAGTGATTAAGTTTTATTCAGAATGGGTAAATTTTCTTACAGAATGGTGATTATCTGAGCACTAAATACCGCGAACGTTAAAACGCACAGCGAAAAATGCTGAGGTTATCCATAAGCAACGCGAAAAAAGATCAAACTATATATAAAAAAATACAATGGATTATGTCACAAAACCGCAAGCAGGCAGGGGGAAGCAGGGCTAAGGGGTATTTTGAGGACTCGTGCGGGGTAACGCGTTAATGCAAAAAGGGCTAACCTTGCGGTTAGCCCTTTTTAGAATGTGGTCGGCGAGAGAGGATTCGAACCTCCGACCCACTGGTCCCAAACCAGTTGCGCTACCAAGCTGCGCTACTCGCCGAATGCGGAGCGCATCTTACTGCTGAGGTGCGCCCCCGTCAATCCCTTATTTTCAAAAAGCCATTCAACTGGCGATATTCTCGCCAGACCAGCTACTGCGCGGCTTTTGTGGTGTTATCAGGGAGTTTACACCAGTTGTTGTTTTCGTTAATCCCACCGTTCGGTGAGGTATAGCCGAGACAACCCATAATGGTGTCGTACAGCTCAACGTGACGGCGCGGTACCTTGATCTCTGCCTGCTGTTTCAGATGGGCAAACATTTTGGCTTTGTCCGGGTTTTCCAGGTACTTATCCGACATCCACATGATCATCGGCACGCGGAACTGCTCAGGCGGGGCCAGCTTACGCGGCGTGCCGTGTAAATGCTCTTTCTCGTTGATGGACTCGCCGTGGTCGGCCGCGTAAATCACAATCGCTTTCTTATCGCGAAGCTGGTCGATCACCCGGCTGAGGAAGGTATCCACATACAGAATCGAGTTATCATAGGCATTGATCAGCTCCTGCTTGCTACAGTTCTTGTTAATGCCGACGCACTCAGGCGTCCATTTGGCGAAATCGCGCGTGTAACGCTGATAGTAGCTGTAGTGTGAACCTTTGGTATGCAGAACAATAAGGTGCTTACCCTGCGGATGGTTTTTCAGCGACTGTTCCATCTCAGAGAGCAGCAGCATATCATCAACGTTCTTTCCGCGGTTACGCGGCTCGGCGCCAATCTGCTCGCGGTAGGCGATGTTATCCGCCATGGTGTTGGTGTAGAACCACATCTCACTTTGCATGGCGAACAGATCGGAGCTAAATCCAAGCTGCTTCAGAACAGCAAACACGTTTTGCTCTTTGAGAGTGCGCTGAGGATTATCACTCGCACCGCCCTCACGAACAAACATACAGCGCAACGAAAGCTTCGTGGCGGTATCGCAGGAGTAGCCGCGGTATGCCACCAGGTTCTTTTCCTGCGCCAGTTTCGGGGTGGTATCGCGGTCATAACCGAGAATACCCATATGATCCCAGCGCGTCGTTTCGCCGATAACGAAGACCACGTAAGTATCATCCAGTCCGTCAGCCGGAGCCTGGTAGGTGAACTTTTTGGTCGGGTTAATCAGCGATTTCACATCGCTTGATTCGTCCGCCTGAGCCCAGGCATAGAGACCTAGCGCCGACAGCCAGTTAGACGGCAGATACGAGTTAGCCACCACGCCGCCGTAGCTTGGCATATCTACGCCTGTCGCTTTTTCGATCCGCTTTTGCTGTTTTTCCATCAGGCGAATAGGCGCCCATACCAGCAGACCCGCCAGAAGAACGACGGCGACGTTGCGGATGCGTTGCCCACGGGTACGCAGCTGGCGTAACAGGGTATAGCGACAGGTATTACTCCAGATAAAGAAGAGCGGGATCAGGCAGGTCAAAATCGTCCACATGATGAACCCTTGCCCCACCACCTCTTTCGAGAGATCGATGTCCGTGGTCATCACCGAGGCCACAATACCGTAGCCAATGACCACATTCATGAATGTCATGTAATAGCTTGCGGCGGCAGAGATAATCACCACCAGCGAGGCCAGAACCTGCCATGTACGTCTGCCAAAAAGCGAGAGCAGACGTAGCAGGAAGAAGGTTGCCAGAATTGAGCCAAACACTTCAATCGCGGCGAAAATCCCGTTTCTTACGGTGAGGTGTTCAAAATAACCTTCCACTCTTCTGAACAGCACCGCGCCATTCAGAAACAAACCGATATAGACAGCCAGCATCAGACACAATCTTTGCTGGGTAAGAGACCTGATATATTTCATGCAAACAACCCTGGGGGAAGGGGTATAAAGACCCGCCGAATCTCATTGAGAAAGCAGACAGAGTAAGTAGGTGCGAGATAAACCGTTATCAGAAACGTCTACAAGCGCGATAAGTAGACCACAGCGAGGAAGAAAAGTGGCAGCAGAGAATGTGAATCGATGAAAATTTTTACAAAATAACAAGTCCGGAAGTGATATGGCGATAAAAAAAGAGGCCCTGCGGCCCCTTTTTATCGAATCATGCATGCGCTTCTTTATAGACCTCGCGTTGCGGCTGACGAATCGTGGTGGACAGCGCCAGTGAAATAATCAGCAAGGCAAATATCACGCAGAATGTCACGTAGAAGCCTCCAAACAGCGAGGCAATCAGCGATCCGCAAATACTGCCGATACCGAAGCCGAGATAAATCACACCGTAGTTTTTCGCCAGATTGTTCAGCCCGAAGAACTCGCTCACCAGCGACGGGAAGACGGTAATGGTGCCGCCAAAGTTAAAGGCTACGCAGGCTATCGCCGCAAAGAATGTCGCTTCGTTCAGCGGAGCGAACAGCAACGCTGCCATCCCCACCAGGGAGATCACCTGCCCCAGCGTAATCACGCGGATCCTGGCGATTTTGTCAGACAGGATACCCAGTACCAGACGACCCGAGAGGTTAGCGATGGAGATGACCGTTACCGCGTTCGCCGCCGTCGCCGCGTCCAGTTTCACCATTCCCTGCGCGATATCTTTCGCCACGCCGATGACATACAGACCGCTCATGCAGGCCGTCAGGAACATCACCGCCAGCATCCAGTACTGCGGTTTACGCATGGACTGTGCAAGGGTGAAATCATTCTCCACCACACCGTTAACGGTTTTCACTTCCTGCTGCGGCGCGTCTTTCATCAGCGTTGCGCCGAAGAGGATCATCACCAGCACAATCACGCCCCAGATCATAAAGGTTTTCTCAAGCCCCACCGAGGCCAGCAGATGCGCATCGATGAATTTGAAGCCGAGGCTGCCCAGGCCATATGAACCGATGGCAAACGCGGAGATAAGCCCTTTACGCTCCGGGAACCACTTCACGCAGTTAGACAGCGTCAGCAGGTAACCTGCGCCGTCCGCCAGCCCCACCAGCACCCCGGCGCTCAGCCACAGCATCATCAGGTTGTCGGAATATGCCGTCAGGAAGAAGCCCACGCCCAGCAAGATCCCGGAGGCCATGGTTACACGCTTCACGCCGAAGCGCTCCTGAAGTTTGCCCGCCACGGAAGAGGAAATTGCTAACCCAAGACTCAGCAAGCCGAAGGAGAACGCCACCTGGCTTATCGGCGCGCCGATCTTATCAGACAGGGCGCTGTTAAACAGGCTCCAGGTATAGACCGATCCCAGTGCGAACTGGGTAACGATGGTGCCGAATAGCGTCAGCCAACGCGTGCGGTTATAAGTTGATGTGTTCATGGCAGTATCCTGCAAGATAAATTAAGGAAATTCGCTGAGGACACGATAAACAAAACCCCATAACGCCAGGGGTAAAACGGCATGAAATGCAGGAGAAACGGAATGAAATGCCTGGAAGCGGGAATGAATGACCTTGCCGGAGAAGAAAAAGGTCAAAGGTGAGCGATCACTATCGCTACAGTCCTCGCCGTTATTGTATTAAATATGTTACCGCAGCGTTTAAAAAAGTGACAACCCTTTAAAATTTGGCGCTCAATCCCAGCGTATATAAATATTCTTCTTCAGTTTGCTGGTTATAGCTGATCTTCGCCCAGGGGTGTAAATCACCATACTGCGTATCGACACGCCACCCCAATGAGTTCACGCTGGCATGCCAGAGTGGATCGGTAAGCGACTGCGTGGTGGTTGTATCCTCAAACGCATTCACTGGTGCGGAGGGAGCGCCATCAGTGCGCCACGCCATTACGGGCCCGGTGGTGAAATGTCCCGCCACGGGAAAATTCCAGCCAACGCTCAGAACGGTTTCCGCATCCGAACCGGAGGGATCGTTCAGGGTAAACCCCGCAGCATTCTGCGTGCGGTTAATACGCTCCGCGAGAATATCTTCATAACGAGGTTGGTGATCGGCGTCCCATGTATAGCGTTCCATCGTATTACTTTGAGCATCTGAAACGATATATTCCTGTTGCCACGCAAAAGCGGTGTTACAAAAAAGCAGGCAGACTGAAACACCCACCAGGCCAGAAGCAGCATGGCGACCACTGATTTTTTTTATCATCATCAAAGCGACTCCAGAAAGAGCCGAGTTCGGCGATATGTCATTGTTCGAAGAGGTATTAGGGCGTATAGCCCTGTATTAACTATTGTCTCTTTAGCAGACACGTCAAGCCGGGCAGATTGAAATTTTTGCGTTTACCGTATCAGGAAGGGAGATGACCTATGCAACGTTGCGGCTGGGTAAGCCAGGATCAGCTTTATATCGATTATCACGACAAGGAATGGGGCGTACCGGAAACCGACGGTAAAAAACTGTTTGAAATGATTTGCCTTGAAGGCCAGCAGGCCGGACTGTCGTGGATCACCGTTCTGAAAAAGCGTGAGAACTACCGTAAAGCCTTCCACCAGTTCGATCCGGTAGCGGTTGCCGCCATGAACGACGAAGACGTGGAAAGGCTGGTTCTGGATACCGGTATCATCCGCCATCGCGGTAAAATTCAGGCCATTATTGGTAACGCGCGTGCTTATCTGGCGATGGAGCAAAACGGCGAACCCTTCTCAGCATTCGTCTGGTCGTTTGTGGATAACGAGCCGAAGGTGACGCAGGCCGCCACGCTTGCAGAGATCCCAACGTCGACCCCCGCCTCAGATGCCCTGTCGAAAGCGCTGAAAAAACGCGGCTTTAAGTTTGTGGGCACCACCATCTGTTACTCCTTTATGCAGGCCTGCGGGCTGGTCAATGACCACATTACGGGCTGCTTCTGCCATCCGGAGGGCCACCATGATCCGCAAATGGCAAAGTGAGGACACTGCTCCGCTTTTGAGTCTGTGGCTGGAGAGCACCACCGAGGCGCATCCGTTTATCGACGCAAGTTACTGGCAAGCGAATGAAGCGGTAGTGCGGGATGAATACCTTCCCGCCGCCGAGACCTGGGTCTGGGAAGAAAACGGTACCCTGTGCGGTTTTATCAGCGTCATGCAGTTCCAGTTCGTGGGGGCGTTGTTTATCGCCCCGGCGTTCATCGGAAAGGGGATCGGGCGTGCGCTGCTGAACCACGTTCAGCAGCACTATCCGTATTTAACTCTGGAGGTGTATCAGAAAAACGTGCGGGCGGTGAATTTCTATCATGCTCAGGGTTTTCGCATCGAAGACAGCGCCTGGCAGGATGATACCCAACACCCGACGTGGATCATGAGCTGGCAGGCGGATCAAACGCCGTAAGGGTAAGCGCCGGCCCCTCATATTTCTCCACCCATGCCAGCGCCGTATTCCCCGCGCAGCCATTCCCCAGCTTCGAGCTGGGGAGATCTTTGGTCAGCACGTTTACGGCGCCGTTCTTACAAATACCGCCCTCGTCCAGCGCCAGATCCGGCCATGCGCCCTGATGAATGCAGAAAACGCCAGGGCGGATCCCGTCACTCACCACGGCGCCTGCAAGCACCTGCCCGCGCGCGTTCCAGACCCGAACGAGGTCGCCGTGGTTAATCCCCCGCGCCTTCGCGTCATCGCTGTTCAGCGCAATCGGCTCACGACCCGCCACCGCATACTGCTCGCGCAAAGCCGAATAGTTGAGCTGGCTGTGCAGACGATGGGCGGGATGGGCAGACAGCAGCTGAAGCTGCCCCGGCTGCGCATTGCCATGCCATTCGTCCGGCTCCAGCCACGCCGGATGCGGCGGACAGTCCGCGTAGCCAAAGCTGGCGATGCGTTCGCTGTAGATCACAATCTTCCCGCTTTCGGTTTTTAACGGATGATTCTCCGGATCGCGACGGAAGTCAGCAAAGCGCACAAACCGCGCATTCTGCTCGCTTTCCGGCATTTCGAAGAGTTGATTCGCCTCCCAGAACTCAGCGAATGGCGGCAGCGTCACGCCCTGCGCAGCCCCACGCTGGCTGGCAATCTGGTAAAACGTTTCCAGCCATTGCAGATCGGTTTTGCCCTCGGTGAAACGCTCCCGACCGCCCGCTTCCCACATTTCACTCAGGTCGGCAAAGACATCAAAATCATCCCGCGCTTCATCCCGGGGAGCCACGACGCGCTTCATCGGCACCATATGCTGATTACTGTAATCCCCCGTCATGGTGAGATCGTTACGCTCGAACGAGGTCGTGGCGGGCAAAACGATATCGGCATGTTTCGCTGACGCGGTCCAGAAGCACTCCGAGATCACCACCAGCTCCGGTTTCTGCCAGGCGCGGATCAGGCGGTTAGTATCCTGGTGATGGGTGAAGTTGGCCCCACCCGCCCACCAGACAAACTTAATATCCGGGAAATGCCGATCCTGGCCGTTGTGCTGATAAAACCCGCCTGGGTTCTCCAGGGCTTCAACAATGCGTGCCACCGGAATTTTATCTACCGCGTCCACGCCACCCTGCACCGAGCCCTGCATGGAGGCCAGCACCGCGGCTTTTCGCGTCGGGTTGCCGCCGTTAGCAAAGTGATAGGAAAGCCCAAAACCGCCGCCGGGTGTGCCAATCTGCCCGAGCATCGCGGCGAGCGTCACCAGCATCCAGTGCTTCTGCTCGCCAAACTGCTGGCGCTGCATCCCCCAGCCGGACATGAGCATCGTGACACGGCTATGGAATAACGTCGCCAGTTCGCGGATTTTAACGGCATCAACGCCGCAAATCGCCGCAGCCCACTCTGCGGTTTTGGCGATACCGTCGGTTTGTCCCGTCAGGTAGTCGGCAAATTTATCGAAGCCCGTGGTGCAGCGCGCCAGAAATTCCGTATCGTGCCAGCCGTTCTCCACCAGGGTGTGGGCGATGCCCAGCATCATCGCCACGTCGGTGCCCATATGCGGCGCGATCCACTCGGCGCTGTCGCCGAAGAAATCCAGCGTTTCAGAACGCATCGGATCGATACAGATGATGCGCTTGCCGCTTTTGCGCAGCGCATCAAAGTAGGAAACGCCCTGCTCGTCGGACGCATTCCAGGCAATTTTCAGGGTATTGAGCGGGTTGGCGCTCCAGAGCACCACCACCTCCGCATGCTCCAGCACCAGCGGCCAGCTGGTCTGCTGCTGATAAACCTCATTCCCGCCCACGACATACGGCATGATTGCCTGCGCCGCGCCGGTCGAGTAATCGCCCAGATGGCCGGTGTATCCTCCGGCCAGGCTCATATAGCGTTGCAGCAGGGTTGCGGCCTTATGCAGCACGCCGTTCGAGCGCCAGCCATAGGAGCCGGCAAAAATGGACGACGGGCCATAGCTGTCGCGAATGCGTTTATGCTGGGTATGGATCAACGCCAGCGCGTCGTCCCAGCTCACGCGTACGAACTCATCCTGCCCACGAATACCCTGCGGCTTATCCGGTGACGCCAGAAAGCCTTTACGCACCATCGGCCAGCGGACGCGGGTTTTACTGTGTACCTGATCGCGAACGACGGTCTGTAAAGAGTTGAGATGGCGCGAAGGCAAAGCCCCGCGAGACGACAGCACAGTGTCGCCATCGGTTTCGACCAGCATCGGCCCCCAGTGGGCGGCGGTCAGAATGGTTTTTGTTGAGGTGCTCAAAGCGTGCGCTCCTGGTTGCGTGCAGGTGTTTCGGCCTTTCATTGAGGCAGTTTATCGTTTGTGACAAATTTCAGAGTTATACACTGAATTTTCTCCGTATCCGGACGTCATAATCCACTGCCACGTCCATCGTGGCAAAGAATAAAAAGGATTAAGGAAATAAGATGAAAAAACGCGTACTCGTTATTGCCGCTCTGGTGAGCGGCGCACTGGCTGTTTCAGGCTGCACAACCAACCCTTACACCGGTGAACGCGAAGCGGGCAAATCCGGCATTGGCGCGGGTATTGGTTCCCTGGTGGGCGCTGGCGTTGGCGCACTCTCCTCCTCCAAGAAAGATCGCGGCAAAGGTGCACTGATTGGCGCAGCGGCAGGCGCAGCCCTGGGCGGCGGCGTGGGTTATTACATGGACGTGCAGGAAGCAAAACTGCGTGACAAAATGAAAGGTACGGGCGTGAGCGTGACGCGCAGCGGTGACAACATCATCCTGAACATGCCAAACAACGTGACCTTTGACAGCAGCAGCGCGACGCTGAAACCCGCAGGCGCGAACACCCTGACCGGCGTGGCCGCAGTGCTGAAAGAGTACAATAAAACTGCCGTGAACGTGATTGGCTACACCGACAGCACCGGCAGCCAGGATCTGAACATGCGTCTGTCCCAGCAGCGCGCCGATTCCGTGGCCAGCTCGCTGATCGCCCAGGGCGTAGAAGCGAACCGCATCCGCACCAGCGGCATGGGTCCGGCTAACCCGATCGCCAGCAACAGCACGGCGGAAGGCAAAGCGCAGAACCGCCGCGTTGAGATTACGTTAAGCCCGGTGCAGTAGTTAAAAGCAAAACGGCAACCCCGTTGCCGTTTTTAGTGTTTGCGCCCTCTCCCGTGGGAGAGGGTTGGGGTGAGGACATCAGACCGCAACCTCCGGTAAGCGCAGCGCCACCCGGTAAATTGCTTGATTCGCCAGATTTTCCCGCTAAGGTATTCTCACTAAATTCAGGAAAATCAGCGATGATCAAACCAACCCGGGCCACCATCAGCGACGTGGCGAAAGCCGCCAAAACCGGTAAAACCAGCATTTCACGCTACCTCAACGGCGAGAAACACCTGCTTTCCGATGCGCTGCTGGCGCGAATCGAACAGGCCATTGCCGATCTCGACTACCGTCCCAGCCTGATGGCGCGCGGCCTCAAGCGGGGCCGCACCCGTCTGATTGGCCTCATCATCGCCGATATCACCAACCCCTACTCCGTAAACGTCCTCAGCGGCATCGAAGCGGCATGCCGTGAGAAAGGCTTTACCCCGCTGGTCTGTAACACCAATAACGAGGTTGATCAGGAGCTGCATTACCTCGATCTGCTGCGCAGCTATCAGGTGGAAGGGATTGTGGTGAATGCCGTCGGGATGCGAGAAGAGGGGCTAAATCGTCTGCAACAATCGTCTCTGCCAATGGTGCTTATTGACCGAAAAATCCCGGAATTTGCCTGCGATGTGGTCGGGCTGGATAACACCCAGGCGGCTACCACCGCCACTGAGCACCTGATTGAACAGGGCTTCGAAGCCATTTTATTCCTGAGCGAACCGCTGGGCATGGTTAACACCCGCCGCGACCGCCTGGCTGCATTTCGTGCCACACTGGCGCGATATCCCGGCGTGATCGCCGAGAATGCCGAAATCCCCCTGCATGAAGCCGGGCAGCTGGATAATACCCTGCGCCAGTTCCATACCCGCCATCGGGGTATGCGCAAGGCGGTGATCTCCGCGAACGGGGCGCTGACGCTTCAGGTTGCCCGCTCGCTTAAACGCATTGGCCTGCACTGGGGCAGCGACATCGGCTTACTCGGCTTTGATGAACTGGAGTGGGCAGAACTTGCTGGCGTAGGCATCACCACCCTCAAACAGCCCACCTGGCAGATCGGCTATGCCGCGGTTGAACAAGTGGTTCGCCGCATTGAAGGCGCCCGCGACGCCGTACGCGAGCAGGTTTTTTCCGGCGAGCTGATCGTTCGCGGCTCTACTGCCCGTTAATTCCCCCTTCGTGACAGCGATCATAAATTCAGCATCCCGATCTTTTCTTTGGAACCGGTTCCATCTAGCGTAATACTATCGATTACGCTCTGGAGTCAGGAAATGAGCAGGAAAATTATGGTGGTCACCGCCGCGTATGGTGCGGATCAGGTGCGACAGGCAGGCGGTCAACGGGCAATGCTTCCCGTTATTGCCGGCGCAGGAGCTGATGGCGTTGAAATCCGCCGCGAGCTCTTCAGCAACGACGAGTTAATGGCCCTGCCTGCGCTCGGCGAGTCCATTGAACTGCTGGGTTTACTGGCGTGCTACTCCGCCCCGGCCCCCCTGTTTATGCCCGATGGCACCCTCAACACGGATCTCCCGCGCTACCTTAGCGAAGCCAGCGCCCTGAACGCGCTGTGGCTTAAAGTCTCGCTGGGTCATTTCAGCGACAAACAGCCGCTTGAAGCCCTGCGCGCACTGCTGGATGAAAGCGGCATGACGCTGGTGGTGGAAAACGACCAGACCGACTGCGGGCAGCTCGCGCCGATGCAGCGCTTCAAAGCCGCCTGCCGGGTAATGGCGCTGCCGGTCACGCTGACGTTCGATATGGGCAACTGGCTGTGGGTTGGCGACTCTCCGGAAGAGGCTGCACGTCAGCTGGCTCCCGCCGTGAGCTATATTCATGTGAAGTCCGCAGTCCCGCATAAGGCGCAGTTCCGCGCCGTTGCGCCGGATCAGACCGATTCTCGCTGGCGGGATCTGCTTAATCAACTCCCTGCCGATGCGCCACGCGGTATCGAATTTCCGCTGGAAGGGACGGATCTCACCGCCGTCACCCGCCATTACGTCAACCTGCTGCGCGAGGAGTAAACCATGCACAAGACGCTGGATGTCATCACCATTGGCGAGGCCATGGCGATGTTTGTCGCCACCGAAACGGGCGAGCTGAGCGCAGTGGAGTACTTCATTAAACGCGTGGCAGGTGCCGAGCTGAATGTTGCTACCGGACTTGCGCGGCTGGGGCTGAATGTCGGCTGGGTAAGCCGCGTGGGAAATGACAGCTTTGGCCACTTTATTCTCGACTCACTGAAAAAAGAGGGCATTGATGCCGCAGGCGTGACCCTCGACGGACGCTTTGCGACGGGCTTTCAGCTGAAATCTAAAGTTGAAAATGGAACCGATCCCATCGTGGAGTATTTCCGCAAAGGCTCAGCGGCAAGCCATCTCTCCGTGGATGATTATCACGCCGCGTATTTCTCCTCCGCGCGCCACCTGCACCTGAGCGGCGTGGCGGCGGCGCTCTCGGCCAGCTCGTACGATTTACTGGATCACGCGGCTTCGGCAATGAAAGCACAGGGCAAAACGATCTCTTTCGATCCTAACCTGCGCCCGGTGCTGTGGAAAAGCGAAGCGGAGATGGCTGAGAAACTAAACCGACTGGCGTTTCAGGCGGACTGGGTTCTGCCGGGCATAAAAGAGGGAATGATCCTCACTGGCGAAAGCACGCCCGAAGGCATTGCTGATTTTTACCTCAACAGAGGGGTAAAAGCCGTGGTGCTGAAAACCGGTGCCGACGGCGCATGGTTCAAAACTGCCGACGGTGAGCAAGGCGCTGTCGCTGCGGTAAAAGTCGACAACGTGGTCGATACCGTGGGCGCGGGCGATGGGTTTGCCGTCGGGGTCATCAGCGCCCTGCTGGAGGGCAAACCGCTGTCGCAGGCCGTGGCGCGAGGCAACAAAATTGGTTCGCTGGCGATTCAGGTGCAGGGCGACAGCGAAGGATTACCAACACGAGCAGAGCTCGGCGTCTAAATTCCCTCTCCCTGTGGGAGAGGACCAGGGTGAGGGCAGCAATCCGCACCAGATAATTAAGCCACCGTGTACCCTACAGACAACGGCGGCAACAACCTCAACAACAGAGGCAAGCCTATGAACAGTTCGACCAATGCAGTAAAACGCTGGTGGTACATCATGCCAATCGTGTTTATCACGTACAGCCTGGCGTACCTGGATCGTGCCAACTTCAGTTTCGCATCCGCCGCCGGGATCAACGAAGACCTCGGGATCACCAAAGGAGTCTCCTCCCTGCTGGGTGCCCTCTTCTTCCTGGGTTATTTCTTCTTCCAGATCCCCGGCGCGATTTACGCTGAACGCCGCAGCGTGCGAAAGCTCATTTTCATCTGCCTGATCTTATGGGGTGCCTGTGCGTCGCTTACTGGCGTGGTGAATAACATTCCTGCTCTGGCGGCTATTCGCTTTATTCTCGGCGTGGTTGAGGCGGCCGTCATGCCAGCAATGCTGATTTACATCAGCAACTGGTTCACAAAATCTGAGCGTTCACGTGCCAATACGTTCCTGATACTCGGTAACCCGGTCACCGTGTTGTGGATGTCGGTGGTTTCCGGCTACCTGATCCAGTCCTTCGGCTGGCACGAGATGTTCATCATCGAAGGGGTTCCCGCGATTATCTGGGCCTTCTGCTGGTGGGTGCTGGTGAAAGATAAGCCAGCCCAGGCAAAATGGCTTTCTGAGGACGAAAAAGCCGCACTCCAGGCGCAGCTGGATAAAGAGCAGCAGGGGCTGAAAGCGGTGCGTAACTACGGTGAAGCCTTCCGCTCCCGGAACGTTATTCTGCTGTGCGCACAGTATTTTACCTGGAGTATTGGCGTGTACGGCTTTGTGCTGTGGCTACCGTCGATTATCCGCAGCGGCGGTGAAAACCTTGGCATGGTGGAAGTGGGCTGGCTGTCATCGGTGCCTTACCTGGCTGCGACCATCGCGATGATTATCGTCTCCTGGGCATCGGACAAGCTGCAAAACCGTAAGCTGTTCGTCTGGCCACTGCTGCTGATCGCTGCTTTTGCCTTTATTGGCTCCTGGGCCGTAGGCGCGAACCACTTCTGGGCTTCGTATACGCTGCTGGTGATTGCGGGTGCGGCCATGTATGCCCCGTATGGTCCGTTCTTTGCCATCATCCCGGAAATGCTGCCGCGTAACGTCGCAGGGGGCGCGATGGCGTTGATCAACAGTATGGGTGCGCTGGGTTCGTTCTTTGGCTCGTGGTTTGTGGGCTATCTGAACGGCGCCACCGGCAGCCCATCGGCCTCTTACATCTTTATGGGGGTGGCGCTTTTTGCCTCGGTATGGCTTACTCTGATTGTTAAGCCTGCTAATAATCAACAGCTACCCGTCGGCGCACGCCACGCCTGAATCCTTTTAAAATCAACGGAGATTAGCATGAAGCCGTCCGTCATTTTGTACAAAGCACTGCCTGAAGACCTGCAAAAACGCCTGGAAGAACACTTTACCGTTACCCGGGTCAAGAACCTCAGCCCGGAAACCGTGGCACAGCACGCCGACGCGTTTGCCAGCGCCGAGGGCCTGTTGGGTTCGAGCGAAAAGGTGGATGCAGCGCTGCTGGAGAAAATGCCGAAGCTTCGTGCTACCTCAACCGTTTCGGTGGGATACGACAATTTCGACGTGGATGCGCTAAACGCGCGCAACATCCTGCTGATGCACACGCCGCATGCCCTGACGGAGACCGTCGCCGACACGCTGATGGCGCTGGTGCTCAGTACCGCGCGTCGCGTGGTGGAAGTGGCCGAGCGCGTGAAAGCGGGCGAATGGACGAAAAGCATTGGCCCGGACTGGTTCGGCGTGGACGTTCATGGCAAAACGCTGGGGATTGTTGGGATGGGCCGTATCGGTCTGGCGCTGGCACAGCGCGCCCATTTTGGCTTCAGCATGCCCATCCTGTATAACGCACGCCGTCACCACAGTGAAGCTGAAGAACGTTTCAACGCCCGCTACTGCGAGCTTGATACGCTGTTGCGGGAAGCCGACTTTGTCTGCCTGATCCTGCCGCTGACGGATGAAACGCGTCATCTCATCGGCAAAGCGGCCTTTGAAAAGATGAAGAAGTCGGCCATTTTCATCAACGCGGGTCGTGGTCCGGTGGTCGATGAGAAGGCGCTGATTGAGGCCCTGCAAAACGGTGAGATCCACGCCGCCGGTCTGGACGTGTTTGAACAGGAGCCGCTGCCGGTGGATTCTCCGCTACTGACCATGCCGAACGTCGTCGCCCTGCCCCACATCGGCTCTGCCACTCATGAAACACGCTACAATATGGCGGCGACCGCCGTGGATAATCTGATTGCCGCGCTCGGCGGTAAAGTGGATAAGAACTGCGTTAACCCGCAGATACAACAGTAGAAACGAAAAAACCCGCCAGAAGGCGGGTTTTTGAATTTTGTGCTACTGGGTTGGAAGCTTACAGGCTTACAACGTTACCAGCTGCTGGGCCTTTAGCGCCGCTTTCGATGGTGAAGGAAACTTTCTGACCTTCATCCAGAGATTTGTAGCCATCGTTCTGGATAGCAGAGAAGTGTACGAACACGTCTTTAGAGCCATCGTCAGGAGTGATGAAGCCGAAACCTTTATCAGCGTTGAACCATTTTACCAGACCAGTCATTTTAGCAGACATAGAAATTACCTTATTAACAAATATATTGTGCCTTCCGGCTTGATGGATTGCGTTACAGATTTTTAAGCGATGAAGGAAGGGTCACTACGAAGGGTATCTATGGATAACAATCTGGACTGCTTTACTAAACTGCTTTAGGTCTGTGTAACAAACCGACGAACATAGTTATACCGATGTGGTAGATGAATGACAAGTGTTATTTTCATCAAGCATAAAAAAAACCCCGCCGAAGCGGGGGTTTTTCTTATTCCGTAGCAGCGACCGCTGCGCTCCAGGCCTGGCTAAAGGCCTGATGCTGGGACGCTAGCGGCCCGATCAGCGCGTTGTACTGGCTCGCCTGCTGGGAGGTCGGGAACTGGATACCGTTAGAGACGAAGCTCACCTGCGTACCTTGTTCACTAATAAAGTCACCCACCTGAACCAGCTGCTGAGTAAAGACCTGCGCCGCCGGGATCAGCGGTTGCAAGGCGTTTGACGGCTTGGTCACGACTTTCTCATACACCTGGTCATAGACCGGTTTGAGATCCTCGCCCTGCTTCAACGCGGAACGCGACGCATCAGCCTGCATTTTGGCATTTTGCAGCTGCTGGCTCAGTACCCCAAGCGCGCCATTTGACTGGCGCAGCGGTTCGCGCTGGGTCATATAATCCTGTGGAACGCGGATGGCATTCACGCTATCCACTACCGGGCGAATACCGGAATCCATCGCCTGGCTTACCTGCTGTGAATAGCCATACAGAATGGCGTAATCCGACACGAATGGACCAAACTGTTTTTTCTGATCCGCAGTCAGCGTTGGTAAACGCTCGCCGCTACGCATCACTGTATTCTGTAGAAAATCGATAAACGCTTTGCGCTGATCGCCTTCTTTATCGAAACACCCACTCAGGCTAACAACCATCAACAACGCCGCAATAGGCGCAAACCAGCGAGAGCAGGACTTTCCTGTCGCCATTTTATTACTCCTTTCACCCAAAAAGCGCACACCGGCACACGCGTGCCCAACGCTGACAAGGATAGTCCAGGTCAGCCTTGCAAGATAGAGTTTTCATGCAAAACGGGTATTCCCGTTTTTGTACTGACTATTTACAAAAAAATACCTGTGCATCCCTACATATGACTAATCAGGTAATTAGCATAACTATCCATATAGCTGAAACGCGTAAAGCGATCGTTATCGCACAATTAATCACAGCCGTGACGATCCTGTGTCTGGTTTAGGGACTATTCTTAACAGGCTCTCTGATGTTCATGATCCCGATGTGTGATTTATGAGGAGTTCTCAATGGAATTAAAAGATCCTGAGTTTGAGCTGCTGAGCAGCCTGGAACAGATTATTTTTAAAGATGTACCGCCGACGGTTACCCTGAATCAAAAGTCCAATCCTTTTAGTGAATTTGAGCGTTTACGCAAAGGATCGGGCCTGAAAACAGATGAATTCGCAAGAGCGATGGGTGTCAGCGTAGCGATGGTGCTGGAGTGGGAGTCAAAACGTGAAAAACCTACCCCAGCCGAGCTAAAGCTGATGCGCCTGATCCAGGCAAACCCTGACCTTCGCAAGCAGTTAGCCTGATAAAGTTTGTTTGCCCCCGCCCTTGCGGGGGCTTGTGTTTACAGGCTTTCACATCGCCATCCCGTCTCTTCCCATACCAGTTCATGCGTCAGCTTCAGCCCTGCCAGAAAGGCTTCATCATGCGACACCACCAGCAGCGCGCCGGGGTAATCGGCTAAGGCCGCTTCAATGGCCTGAACAGAGGCCAGATCAAGATGGTTGGTCGGCTCATCCAGAAGCAACAGCTGCGTTGCCGCTTCACGCCACAATACGCAGGCCAGCGCGGCCTTCAGGCGCTCGCCGCCACTCAGTTCGGCCAGTGGTAGTGTCACTTTCTCTGCGCCCAACTGAAGCTGCGCTAAACGGGTACGCAGCGCCCCCTCTTCGAGCGGCGTATTGCCCAGGCTAAGGTGTGTCATCACCGACTGCGACAGATCCAGCCGGGAAAGATGCTGATCGAGATACGCACACCTGACGGAGACCTTACAGGTTCCCGTGACAGGGGCTGTTTTGCCCAACATCACTTTCAACAGCGTGGATTTTCCACAGCCGTTCGGCCCGCGTAGCGCCACGCGCATCGGGCCATCCATTCGCCAGTTTATCGGGGAGACAGGCACGTGCGGAAGCACCAGTTCTTCCAGCACCAGTACCTGTTTTCCTTCCGGGATTTCACTGCCCGGCAGGGTAAACATCACCGCGTTATCCTCTTCAACCCGCTCGCGTGCCTGGTTGAACGCAGCGTTCAGAGCATGATTTTGATCGCTATGCTGTTTTTTCCAGGAACCAATACGCTCTTTCGCCGCCCCTTTGTATTTGACCCGTTCAAACGAGGCGATGTTAAGGCTGTCGACCGTGCGAAGCGTTTTGGCTGAACGCCGCAGGCTGTCGTCATGCTCTTTATGCATACGGGCGCGGGTACGCTTGCGTTCGGTGGCAGCATGCTCCAGCGCGGCGCGGGCAGCCAGTTGCTCAGCATCACGCTGGGTTCGATAGTCAGCATAATTCCCCCCGTAGCTGCGCAAGCCCAACGCGCTCAGTTCAAGGATACGCGGTACCTGGGCCAGCAACTCACGGTCGTGAGAGGCCACCAGTACCCCGCCCTGATACCGGGAAAGCTGCTCGTAGAACCACACGCGGCCTTGCCTGTCGAGGTGGTTGGTCGGTTCGTCCAGCAGCAGGTAATCAGCATCTGCGGTGAATGCGCTGCACAGCAAAGCACGAATGCGCTCGCCGCCGCTCAGTTCTGCCGCGCGTTTATTCGGGTCAAAAGGGGGAAGTTTTGCAGCGATAAAAGCCTGGCTCAGCCGTTCAGCCAGATCCCAGTAACCGTCGAGCGTGTCGAGATCGTCGGGTTCATAATGACCGCTGTCGATGCGCGTGCGCGCCGCAAAGATCGCGTCGTAACCAAGCAGTCCGGCAAGAGTCGTATCCGCAGAAATATCCTGCTGCTGCGCCACATAGACGTGTGTACCAAAGCGCTCAATATGACCGCTGGCGGGTTCATCAACCCCTGCCAGCAGCCGCAGCAGCCGTGTTTTGCCGCTGCCGTTGCGGCCAACCAGCGCGCACACTGACGCATCCAGAGAAAGATTCAGTGGACCAAAAAGGATATCGCCCGTCGCAAACTGACAGGTGACCTGATGCAAAATAAAAGAGGGGGACTGCGCAAAATGAGCCATAAGCACTCCTGAATGAAATCAAAACATCCCCTGCCGACGCGGTGCGTTGAGCAAGGATCGAAATTCATCAGTCGTGTTTGTTCATTTTTGGGGGGCGCTCCTGAGGGCGAAATTTAACGGGAACAAGAATAACGGCATTGCGCCGCTCATTTCAAGGTTAAATTTTCACCAGGCTATTGCCCGAGCATAAAAAACCCGCCGAAGCGGGTCTCTCAATCAGATAAACGCAAACGCATCGCCAAACAGACGATCTTCCCGCGCGTCACGCTCGTTGCAGAACAGGTCGCGGGCAATTTTTGCCATTTCAAAGCGACCGGCAATGTAGATGTCGTGCCCGGCCAGCGTCCCGTGATCCTGCAATACCGCAGTCAGCACCGTACCGCTGCGCCCGCGCCAGCCCTCTTCCGGCTGCTCGACAACCGGCTCAATGCGCAGGTTTGGATGATTCACGCTCAGCGCTTCCAGCTCAGACAGATCGTAAAGGTGCTTCTCTTCACGGCCGCCCCAGTAGATGGTGATATCGCGATTCGGGTTGCGCGCCAGCGCGGTCAGCAGAATAGAGCGGACATATGAGAAGCCCGTGCCACCGGCAATCAGGATCAGCGGACGGTCTTCGTCTTCACGCAGCCAGGCCTCGCCGTGAGGAATATCGACCACGATTTCACGCTCTTTCAGGATGCGGTCCATCACGGCCATCGCGTACAGGTTAAGCTCAGACGCACCAATATGCAGCTCAATAAATTCCTTCTCTGCTGGCGTTGAGGCCATAGAGAAAGGACGCTTATCACGCTCGTCCATCACGACCATCAGGTACTGACCGGCACGGAATGAGAAGGCCGCTTCAGGAACCAAACGGACGCGATATACGGTGTCGGTAATAGCATCTACCGACGTCACTTTACAGCTTAAGGTTGTCATTCGCTCTCTCTGTCGGGAAGTCTATAGGGCTAAACGGTCTTATTCTGCCTTACCGTTATTCATTATGGCCAGCTCGTCCCAGATCGCGTCAATTCGCGCGGTCACGGCAGGATCTTTTTTGATCGGGCGACCCCATTCACGGTCGGTTTCGCCAGGCCATTTGTTCGTGGCATCCAGTCCCATTTTTGAGCCAAGGCCGGAAACCGGCGAGGCAAAGTCCAGGTAATCAATCGGCGTGTTTTCCACTAACACCGTATCACGCGCCGGATCCATACGCGTGGTGATGGCCCAGATGACGTCATTCCAGTCGCGGGCATTGACGTCATCATCGCAGACAATCACAAACTTGGTATACATAAACTGGCGCAGGAAAGACCATACGCCCATCATCACGCGCTTAGCGTGACCGGCATACTGCTTCTTCATCGTCACCACCGCCAGGCGATACGAACACCCTTCCGGCGGCAGATAAAAATCAACAATTTCCGGGAACTGCTTTTGCAGGATCGGCACGAACACTTCGTTCAGCGCCACGCCAAGCACCGCCGGTTCATCCGGTGGACGGCCGGTATAGGTGGAGTGATAGATGGCATCTTCACGCTGGGTAATGTGGGTGACGGTGAACACCGGGAAGTTATCCACTTCGTTGTAATAGCCGGTGTGGTCGCCGTACGGCCCTTCGGGCGCCAGCTCGCCCTGTTCAATGTAACCTTCCAGCACAATCTCTGCGCTGGCCGGTACTTCCAGGTCATTGGAGATGCACTTCACCACTTCGGTTTTGGTGCCGCGCAGCAGCCCTGCAAAGGCATATTCAGACAGCGTATCAGGAACAGGCGTCACCGCGCCCAGAATGGTTGCCGGATCGGCACCCAGCGCGACGGAAACCGGGAAGCGTTCGCCCGGATGGGCCGCGCACCACTCCTGGAAATCCAGCGCCCCACCGCGATGGGACAACCAGCGCATGATGAGCTTGTTCTTGCCAATCAGCTGCTGGCGATAAATGCCGAGGTTTTGGCGCTCTTTATGCGGCCCACGCGTCACGGTGAGGCCCCAGGTGATCAGCGGTGCGGCATCTTCAGGCCAGCACTGCATGATGGGAATTTTGGTCAGATCCACCGCATCGCCTTCCAGCACTTTTTGCTGGCACGGCGCACCGCGCAGGCGTTTGGTGGGCATGTTCAGCACCTGCTTAAACTGCGGCAGCTTGTCGAACAGGTCGCGGAACCCTTTTGGCGGCTCCGGCTCTTTAAGAAAGGCCAGCAGTTTGCCCACTTCACGTAACGCCGTGACATCTTCCTGTCCCATCCCCAGCGCAACGCGGCGAGGTGTGCCAAACAGGTTGCACAGCACCGGCATGGCGTAGCCTTTTGGGTTTTCAAACAGCAACGCCGGGCCGCCCGCGCGCAAGGTGCGGTCAGCGATTTCTGTCATTTCCAGATACGGATCAACAGGAAGCGTAATGCGTTTGAGTTCACCCTGCTTTTCCAGCAGCGCCAGGAAGTCGCGTAGATCGTGGTATTTCATGCAGTTAATCATGGCCTCTCTGTAAGCGCTTCATTATACGGCGTAAGACCGCGTGATGCTGTAATTTTGTTAAATTAGCGTGAACTTCCACGACTTACTCTCTTTTTCGCCATTATAATCACCTTAGCGATCCCGCCAGGGTTTTGGTATGCTTGCGCCCCGAACAATGGGAAGAGTGATTATGCAGGCCTGGTATTTACTGTATTGCAAACGCGGGCAACTTCAGCGCGCGCAGGAACATCTTGAACGTCAGTCTGTTAACTGCCTGACACCCGTGATCACGCTTGAAAAAATGCAGCGTGGAAGACGCACGACCGTCAGTGAGCCTCTGTTCCCGAATTACCTGTTCGTCGAGTTCGACCCCGAAGTGATCCACACCACGACGATCAGCGCCACGCGCGGCGTCAGCCATTTTGTGCGTTTTGGCGCTCATCCGGCAAGAGTACCGTCATCGGTTATTCATCAGCTTTCTGTCTACCAGCAGCCTGAAGATATTACCGATCCGGAAACCCCTTATGCCGGCGACAGCGTGGTGATCACCGAAGGCGCCTTTGAAGGCTTACAGGCCATCTTCGCTGAGCCGGACGGTGAAGCGCGCTCCATGCTGCTGCTCAACCTGCTGAACAAAGAGGTGTTGCAGAGCGTTAAAAACACCGATTTCCGCAAAGTTTAGAACTGCACGCCGAACAGACGACGCACGTTATCATCGGTTTGTGCTGCCAGCCACTGGGCATCTTCTCCGCGCCAGTGCGCCACTCGCTCAGCAATATGCCCCAGGTAGGCCGGTTCATTACGTCGTGATGGCGGTTTGGGCTGCATATCCCGGGGCAACAGATACGGCGCATCCGTTTCCAGCAGCAAACGATCGGCCGGGATAACGGGTAACAGCTCACGCAGTTCCAGCCCACGACGCTCATCGCAGACCCAGCCAGTGATACCCAAATACAGCCCGCGGTTCAGGCAATCCAGCGCTTCCTGACGGGAGCCCGTAAAGCAGTGCAACACCGCGCCCGGCAGTTTCTCCAGCCAGGGTTCCAGTAGCGCCATAAAACGTTCATGCGCATCGCGACAGTGCATAAACACCGGCATCACCAGCTCTGCTGCCAGCGCGAGCTGGGCGGTAAATGCCTTCTCCTGCTCTTCAGGCGTCGAGAAGTTACGGTTGAAATCAAGCCCGCATTCGCCAATGGCAACCACTTCTGGCGTTTGTGCCAGACGATGAAGCGCCTCAGCGCTTTCATGCGTCCACTGGCTGCTGTCATGAGGATGCACGCCTGCGGTGGACCAGCAGTGTTGATAGCGTTGCGCCAGCTGCCGTGCCTGCTCACTCTCATGCAGATTCGTTCCCGTCAGTAGCAGCCCACCCACGCCGGCGGCAAAGGCGCGCGCCACCACCTCATCGTGGTCTTTCGCAAACTGGGCACTGGTGAGGTTAAGCCCGATATCAAACATACGTATCCCCATATGACAACCGCCCTGACGGGCGGTTGGTTTTATTCTTTAGTAGTCTCTTCAGACGGCTCGTCTTCTTCGTCCCGGGTACGCCCCTTTCCGACGTAGAAACGAGCGAAGAACACGCCGACTTCAAACAGGCAGTACATAGGTATCGCCAGTAAGGTTTGCGAGAAGACGTCCGGTGGCGTTAACAGCATACCTACGACAAATGCCCCCACCAGGATGTACGGGCGCTTCTTACGCAGATCGTCAGGCGTGGTCACCCCCACCCAGCAGAGCAGGACAATTGCTACGGGCACCTCGAAGGCGACACCAAAGGCCATAAACAGTGCCATCACGAAGCTGAGGTAGCTGGCGATGTCCGTCGACACCTGTACCCCTTCCGGTGCGGTATGCGTCAGGAAGCCGAAGGCCAGCGGGAAGACAACGAAGTAGGCGAACGCCATGCCGATATAAAACAGCAGCGAACTGGACACTAGCAGCGGAATAACCAGCTTGCGTTCATGCTTGTACAGCGCGGGCGCCACAAATGCCCAGACCTGATACAGAATGACCGGCGCAGAGGCAATCAACGACACCCAGAAGGTCAGTTTGATCGGGGTAAAGAACGGCGAAGCAACGTCTGTTGCAATCATCGTCGCGCCCAGAGGCATCTGTTTAATCAGCGGCGCGGAAACCACCTGATAGATATCGTTGGCAAAATAGACCAGACATAAAAAAATGAGGAAAACCGCAATAATGCAGTTTAACAGGCGCTTACGCAGCTCAATGAGGTGCGTAATAAGCGGTTGAGTATCATCTACTG
Organism: Enterobacter sp. DN; assembly: GCF_046054285.1. NCBI lineage: Bacteria > Pseudomonadati > Pseudomonadota > Gammaproteobacteria > Enterobacterales > Enterobacteriaceae > Enterobacter > Enterobacter sp. DN. The sequence continues at coordinate 111,167 of NZ_JBJJTG010000010.1, read as the reverse complement.
CCATGTTTACGCTTTATCACTCGACGAGGGGGATGATTCGGAAACGGGCGCGGCGGGTTTTACCTCAGCCGTTTTGACCACGGGCTCTTCCGGCGGCACCTGCTTTTTCACTTCGGGCTCCTGCGGCGATTGCTCTGGCGAAGCAGCCAGATGCTCCGCGCTGGAAGGCGTTACACCCTCGCGCTGCTCTTCGCTACCCTTCACCACCGGATTGTGGATGGTGTTTGCTTCATCGCTCGCCTTCTCAGGATCGTTAATACTGTAAGAACGCTTCATGGATTCAGCCGCTTCGCGCAACTCATCCATTGATGCTTTCAGCTCCGGCGTCAGGTTGTCCATGCTCGCCTTTTCAACCTTTTTCAGGCTGTCCTGAAATTCCTGAAGCTTCAGCTCCTGCGCCAGTTCGTTCTGCACGGTAGTTGCCAGCGAGCGAAGCGCCCGCACCCAGCCCACGACGGTTTTCACCGCAACGGGTAAACGCTGCGGCCCCAACACAATCAGACCAATCACAAAGACCAGCAGTAACTCACCAAAACCAATGTCGAACACGAATTACACCTGCTCTTTATCGTGACGTTTAGCCTCTTCCTTTTTGGCTTCGTCCTGCTTATCGGCGATGGATTTAGCGGTAAAATCAGCATCCTGACTGGTTTTTTCCTGCTTATTCTCATCATCGCTCATGGCTTTCTTGAAGCCTTTGATTGACGCGCCCAGGTCGGAACCAATCGATCCGAGTTTTTTCGTGCCAAACAGCAGCACAACGATGACGGCAATGATCACTAACTGCCAGATACTGATACCACCCATGCGTGTTCCCCAGTGATAGATGATTAATTAGTCAGATCGCATTATACGTATGCAATCTCTCGATAGCGACGCTAATTCAGCGCGTTTTTCTCCAGCCAGCAAGCCAGACAACCACACCGGCAGCCATAATCCAGGCTGGCATCATTTCCCAGTCCGGACGATTGATCAACAGCAACGTGCCGCTTATCAGCAGCGTCGCGCCAATTCCGAAGAGATAGCGGGACTGCCCCTGACGCACGCGACTGGATTGAAGCTCGTGCGCGATTTTATCCATGCTGTGCTGAAGGTTCTTGCTCTGACGCAAACTGTCGTAAACCAGTTCAGGAATTTCAGGCATTTTTTCAATCCAGAACGGGCCTTTCTCTTTAAGCGAGCGAACCAGGGCTGGAATACCGACCTGATCCTTAATCCAGGATTCGAGGAACGGTTTCGCGGTTTTCCACAAGTCTAACTGAGGATAGAGCTGGCGGCCTACGCCCTCAACGTAAAGTAATGTTTTCTGAAGTAAAACTAATTGTGGCTGCACTTCCATATTGAAACGGCGTGCGGTGTTGAACAGGTTGAGCAGGACGTGTCCGAAAGAGATCTCCGAGAGCGGCTTTTCAAAAATCGGCTCACAGACGGTGCGGATCGCAAATTCAAACTCTTCCACGTTGGTATCTGGCGGAACCCAGCCTGAATCCACGTGCAGCTCGGCCACCTTACGGTAGTCGCGATTGAAGAAAGCGATAAAGTTCTCTGCGAGGTAGCGCTTATCCTCTTTATTTAGCGAGCCGACAATACCGCAGTCGATGCCGATGTATTTCGGATCTTCCGGGTGCTCATAGCTGACGAAGATGTTGCCCGGATGCATGTCTGCATGGAAGAAGCTGTCGCGGAAAACCTGAGTAAAGAAGACCTGCACGCCACGCTCGGCCAGCAGCTTCATGTTGGTGCCCTGTTTTTCCAGCGCCGCCACGTCCGAGACCGGAATACCGTAGATACGTTCCATTACCATCATGTTCTGACTGCAATAGTCAGAATAGACTTCAGGAACATACAGCATCGGGCTGTCTTCAAAGTTTCGACGCAGCTGAATGGCGTTCGCCGATTCACGCAGCAGGTTAAGCTCGTCAATCAGCGTTTTTTCGTATTCCCGAACCACTTCCAGCGGACGCAGACGGCGACCATCCGGCAACAGACGCGGCACCCAGCGAGCCAGGCGATAAATCAGCTTCATGTCTGCTTTGATAACCGGCAGGATATCCGGACGAATCACTTTGATGACCACCTCTTTGCCATTTTCCTTCAGGCGCGCGGTGTGAACCTGCGCAATAGAGGCAGAGGCCAGGGGCTGAATATCGAAATCATCAAACCAGGTCTCGATGGGGATATTGCCCATCGCTTCTTCGATTTGTTTCTTCGCTCTCTCTCCGTCAAACGGAGCAACGCGGTCCTGCAATAGCGCGAGCTGATCGGCAATCTGCGGTGGGAAAAGGTCGCGACGTGTTGAGAGCATCTGCCCAAACTTGATCCAGACCGGGCCCAGCTCCTGTAACGCAAGACGCAGGCGTGCGCCCAGCTCCTGATCCTTATGGCGATTCGGCATCCAGAACAGCGTGCGACGCCAAAGCCGAAGCGGCAGGGTGATACGCATTCTGGGGATAAGCTCGTCGAGCCCGTAGCTCAAAAAGGTGCGAACGATAAAATAGAGGCGCCGAATTTCACCAGGCGTCATTTGCCCTCCAGTTTTTCCAGCCGTTTGGTTAACGCATCAACTGCGCGCTCAACTGCCGCGGTCTCTTCTGCAAACCAGGCGACTTCTAAAGGCCCCGGCGCCATACGCCACTCTTCGGTCAGCACCTCGGCAGCGTAGCGCTGTTGACGGAGCAGACCTTTACGAAGGAAAGCGGAACCCGTGCGCAGCGTTTTGCTTATACCTTCAGCCGCGATGTCGCCGATATAGGGCGCCATCAGTTCCGCCGGGTCGAATTCAGCCTGATCGCTGAGTGCAACGAAGTTCTGTACCACCTGAATATCGCCTTCGACCTCCAGCTCACCGCTGCGAATAAGCGCCGTCATCTGCTGACGGTCACGCAGTTTTGGCAATACGCTCATGTGCGTAATCACCGAGCAGTCAGCCTCGCCTTCCCACTCACCCAGAACGTCAAGCTGGCGTTCGCTGAAGACCAACACAAGCGGCGTCGAGAACTCCTTTAAAACGATGCGCAGCACCTTTCCGTTAAGCCGCTGACGTGCGGTTTTCAGCGCCGGAGCGCGATACAGAAAGGCATTCAGCACATTCTCGATGCCAGCGGTGACTAAGGGTTTAATGGGCACGGGAAACCTCCACTCAGAACTTGTAACCACGATGCAGCGCGACGACACCCGCCGTCATATTGAAGTATTCCACGTTTTCAAACTCCGCATCCTGCATCATCGCTTTCAGCGTGTCCTGATCCGGGTGCATTCGGATGGACTCGGCCAGATAACGGTAACTTTCTGCATCGTTTGCCACCAGTTCGCCGATGCGCGGCAGAACGTGGAAGGAATAGGCATCGTAAGCTTTGCTCAGCGGGTCGATAATCGGTTTAGAAAACTCGAGTACCAGCAGTCGACCGCCCGGCTTAAGCACGCGGTACATGGAGCGCAGCGCTTTATCTTTATCGGTCACGTTACGCAGACCGAAAGAGATGGTGATGCAGTCGAACGTATTATCCGGGAACGGCAGCGCTTCGGCGTTGGCCTGAACATATTCAACGTTGCCTACCACGCCGATATTACGCAGCTTTTCGCGTCCCATTTTCAGCATGGAGTCGTTGATATCCGCCAGCACCACGCGGCCGGTTTCGCCAACCAGACGGGAGAATTTAGCGGTCAGATCCCCTGTGCCTCCGGCTAAATCCAGCACCGTTTGTCCACGGCGCACGCCGCTGCAATCAATAGTGAAGCGCTTCCACAAGCGATGAATGCCAAATGACATCAAATCATTCATCACATCGTACTTCGCCGCCACGGAATGAAATACGTGGGCCACCATGTCAGCTTTCTGCGCTTTGGCGACAGTCTGAAAGCCAAAGTGCGTTGTGTCTTGTGAATCGTCAACCATCTCAGAGCCTGCTAATCAGTCAAATGTTCGTGAAGTGTAACAGATTGGGCGCATTTGCCCTACGTTTCAACCACCGTGAAAGAAACGCGCCGGCTGCGCTTCGGGGGATAAACTCGCCGCTAAATCGTTGTCTTCATTGCGGCTATTTTGCTTACCGTCGCCTTCACGCAGACGAAACTCTTCGTCCTGAGCGGTAGCCTGCTCCACCAGTTCCGGATTAATCTCGCGTTTAACTTCCACCCCCAGGCTGCGAAACGCCTCCGCCTGCGCCAGCAAATTGCCACGCCCGGAGGAGAGTTTTTTCATCGCCTGGCGGTAGTTATCCTGCGCGCGATCCAGGCTTTGCCCCACCGAGGACATATCGTCCACAAACAGCCGCATTTTGTCGTACAGCTTGCTGGCGCGATCGGCAATCTGCTGCGCGTTACGGCTTTGGTGCTCATAGCGCCACAGGTTGGCAATGGTACGTAACGCCACCAGTAGCGTGGTGGGGCTGACCAGCATAATGTTATTTTTCAGCGCTTCGGTGATCAGTTCGGGCTGTCTGTCGAGCGCTAGCAGGAACGCAGGCTCGACCGGAATGAACATCAGCACATAATCCAGCGATCGCAGCCCCGGCAACTGCTGATAATCTTTTCTGCCCAACAGACGGATATGGTTACGCACGGAGGCGATGTGCTCCTGCAACGCTGTTTCGCGGGTGTAGTCATCCTCAGCGTTGAAGTAGCGCTCATAGGCCACCAGCGTCATTTTGGCGTCGATAACCACATCTTTGCCCTGTGGCAGACGAACAATGACATCCGGCTGCATCCGCGAGCGCGCATCGTTCTCAATGCTGACCTGCGTTTCGTATTCGTATCCTTCGCGCAGGCCAGAGGCCTCCAGCACGCGCGTCATGACCACTTCGCCCCAGTTTCCCTGCGCTTTGTTATCACCTTTCAGTGCGCGCGTCAGGTTAACCGCCTCCTGCGCCATCTGCGCATTCAGCTGCTGGAGATTACGAATTTCATGCGCCAGCGTGTGGCGTTCGCGGGCTTCCTGACCAAAGCTGTCCTGTACCTGACGGCGAAAGCCATCCAGCTGTTCACGCAGCGGCGTCAGCAGGCTGTTCAGGCTCTGGCGGTTCTGCTCATCCACGCGGCGATTGCTGTGCTCAAAAATGCGGTTCGCGAGGTTCTCAAACTGCTCGCTAAGACGCTGCTCGCTGTTGATCATCTGACGGATTTTGTCTTCGGCGTGCAGTTGGGTGGACTCAAGACGGGTGGTCACTTCACGGAGATCGGCCTCCAGCGAGGTATTGATATCACGCAGATTGCGCAGTTCGTTATTGAGCAGTTCGCATTCGTCGCGCCAGTGGTCACTCAGCGCAAGCTGTTGTTTCGTCGCGCTAAGTTCAGCGACGATCTCCTCGCGCTCTGCCAGCTGTTCGGCTTTCTGCTGCGCATGCTGGTAGCCGGAAATGAGCCAGCCAATTCCCACGCTCACCAGCGCAATCACTGCATAAATCAGGATTGAGATATCCACAATGCCCCCTGCATCAACGTATTACCGCACAAAATAGAATTGTGCTGTATGAACGTCCAGTTTGAAAGGGTTTTCCTGCGAGGCGTTACGCAAAAAGAAAAGGCCGAGCATGTCGACCTTTCAGCACTGAAGAGAGAATTAGATCAGGCGGCGCGCCGCTTCAACCACGATTTTCACCGCATGGCTTTCAGTCTGCTTCATGGTTTCAGCGTTCGGGATCTCCTGCTGAGTACGGTTGACGATAACGCCCGCCACCATACCGGCACGCAGACCCTGGCTTGCGCACATGGTCAGCAGCGTCGCAGATTCCATTTCGTAGTTCATGACGCCCATCGACTGCCACTCTTCCATGGAGCCTTTGAAACGGCTCACCACGCGACCAGAGAAGGTGTCGTAACGCTCCTGGCCCGGGTAGAAGGTATCGGAAGAGGCAGTTACGCCCACGTGGGTGGTTGCGCCCACGGACTTCGCGGCTTCAACCAGCGCGGTGGTGCATTCGAAATCGGCCACTGCCGGGAATTCCATCGGTGCAAAGTGCAGGCTTGCCCCGTCCAGACGCACGGATGCGGTGGTAACCAGCACGTCGCCCACGTTGATGTGCGGCTGAATGGCGCCTGTGGTGCCGATGCGCAGGAAAGTACGAATGCCCAGCTGCGCCAGCTCTTCAACGGCGATAGAGGTAGACGGGCCACCAATACCGGTAGAGCACACGATCACCGCTTTACCGTCCAGCTCTGCGCGCCAGGTGGTGAATTCGCGATGCGCTGCCAGCTTAACCGGCTTATCCATCAGCGCGGCGATCTTTTCCACACGCTCAGGATCGCCAGGGACGATAGCAAGCGTAGCCCCTTGTAAATCGTTTTTAGTGAGGCCGAGATGAAAAACATCAGACTTAGACATAGGTGACTCCTCTGTGGGTCGGTTTGTCAGAAGAAGTAAAACGGTACTTTACAGAAGCAATGTGCATTATTTCGTGACACACCTCACCATGAATGAAAATGATTGCAGTTAATTTCCATAAAATAGTGATTCACATCACATTAACAAGTTATATCGCCGGGTGCTGCACAAAAGATAGACGCTATAAGGCACTGTGGATTGTTAACCTGGTGTCTATATTTATCTTTGCGCTAATCCATTCATTGGTACGGAGAATGCCATGACTGAAAAAACCGGTTTTGCACCTGCTGCGGCCCCGCATGCTTCAACCATCGTCTCAACCCCTGAAGAGGCCATTACCGCAGGCGAGACCTCCATTCCCTCCCAGGGAGAGAACATGCCAGCGTACCACGCGCGGCCAAAATCCGCCGATGGCCCGCTGCCCATCGTGATTGTGGTGCAGGAAATATTTGGCGTTCATGAACATATTCGCGACCTCTGCCGCCGTCTGGCGCTGGAAGGTTACCTGGCCGTTGCGCCGGAACTCTATTTCCGTCAGGGCGATCCGAATGATTACAGCGACATCCCGACGCTGTTCAGCAACCTGGTCAGCAAAGTGCCGGACGCGCAGGTGCTGGCCGATCTCGACCACGTTGCCAGCTGGGCGGCGCGCAACGGTGGCGACCCGCACCGTCTGATGGTGACCGGCTTCTGCTGGGGCGGACGCATTAGCTGGCTGTATGCCGCGCACAATCCGCAGCTGAAAGCCGCTGTGGCCTGGTACGGTAAACTGGTGGGTGAAAAGACCCTGAACTCGCCGAAACATCCTGTTGATATCGCCACCGATTTAAATGCCCCGGTGCTAGGGCTGTATGGCGGCCAGGATACCGGCATTCCGCTTGATACCGTCGAGACCATGCGCCACGCGCTGCGGGCGGCAAACGCGAAGGCCGAAATCGTGGTGTACCCGGATGCGGGACACGCGTTTAATGCCGATTATCGTCCGAGCTATCACGCAGAATCGGCGAAAGATGGCTGGCAGAGAATGCTGGCGTGGTTCAGCCAGTACGGCGGGAAGAAAGCGTAATACAAAAAGCCCGGTGGCGGCTGCGCCAACCGGGCAATCCAGCCCCACTACGCCTGACGCAAATTCTGCGCCGCCTGTACCATGTTCGCCAGCGCCGCGCGGGTTTCAGGCCAGCCGCGGGTTTTCAGGCCGCAGTCCGGGTTTACCCACAGGCGTTCCGCCGGAATGCGCCGGGCGGCTTTTTGCAGCAGCGATTCAATCCACTCCACGCTCGGCACGTTAGGGGAGTGAATGTCATACACGCCCGGCCCGATTTCGTTCGGGTAGTCGAACTCTTCGAACGACTCCAGCAGCTCCATGTCTGAACGCGAGGTCTCGATGGTGATCACATCGGCGTCGAGCGCGGCAATGGAGTCCATGATGTCGTTAAATTCGCAGTAACACATGTGGGTGTGGATCTGCGTGTCGTCCTTCGCGACGGCCGCGTTGAGGCGGAACGCCTCCACGCCCCACGTCAGATAAGCATCCCAGTCGCTGCGACGCAGCGGCAAGCCTTCACGCAGCGCCGGTTCGTCGATCTGAATGATGCCAATCCCCGCCGCTTCCAGATCCGCCACTTCATCACGCAGCGCCAGGGCGATCTGTTTGGCGATGGTTTCCCGGGATACATCTTCACGCGGGAACGACCAGCAGAGAATGGTCACCGGCCCCGTAAGCATGCCTTTTACCGGTTTGTCGGTCAGAGACTGGGCATACTTCGCCCACTCCACGGTGATCGCCTCCGGGCGGCTGACGTCACCGATCACCACCGGCGGCTTCACGCAGCGGGAGCCGTAGCTTTGCACCCAGCCGTTCTGGGTAAAGACAAAGCCGTCCAGGTGTTCACCGAAGTATTCCACCATATCGTTACGCTCGGCCTCGCCGTGCACCAGCACGTCCAGACCCAGACGTTCCTGCTCGACGATCGCCTGTTTGATGTGCTCCGCAATGCCGGTGCGGTAGTGATTCGCATCCAGATTGCCCTTTTTGAAGTCCAGGCGCAGGCCGCGGATCTCGGTAGTCTGCGGGAAGGAGCCGATGGTTGTGGTCGGCCACGCGGGCAGGTTAAAGCGCGCACGCTGGGCTTCGGCGCGCACTTCATACGGGCTCTGGCGCTGGCTGTCCCGGGCAGTGATGGCTGCCAGACGTTTTTCCACCGCCGGGTTATGCACGCGCGTCGAGTGACGGCGCGCCTGGATCGGGGCGCTCCAGTCGGTAATCGCTGCCGTGTCGCCGCTGTTCAACGCGTCGCGCAGCAGAGCCAGCTCCTCACACTTTTGCAGGGCAAAGGCAAACCAGCTTTTCACCTCAGGGTCGAGTCGGGTCTCCACGCTCAGGTCGATCGGGCTGTGCAGCAGGGAACAGGAAGAGGCTACCCACAATTCACGTTTACCGACAATCTCCTTGATTTGTACATATTTCCCGGTGAGATCGGCACGCCAGACGTTACGACCATTCACCAGACCGGCAGAGAGCAGCCACTCCGCAGGCAGACGCTTGTGCAGCTCTGCCACATCGTCTTTGCCGTGAACGAGATCAACGTGCAGACCCTGAACCGGCAGCGCGGTAATGGTGTCGAGGTTCGGCGTTACGCCCTCGAAATAGGTGGTCAGCAGCAGCTTCACCTGGCCCGTGAGCGCGTCATACGCCGGTTTGAAGGCATCCAGCCACGCCTGCGGCAGCTCAAGCACCAGCGCCGGTTCATCGATTTGCACCCACTGAATACCGCGTTTGCCCAGCTCAATCAGCACCTGCTTATAAACCGGCAGAATATCGTTCAGCAGGCTGAGGCGGTCGAACTGCTCGCCTTTCACTTTGCCCAGCCACAGGTAGGTGACCGGCCCCAGCAGCACGGGTTTCACCTGGTGACCCAGCGCCAGCGCTTCGTCCACTTCATCCAGAAGCTGGGTCCAGGTCAGTTTGAACTGCTGGCCCTTAACGAACTCCGGCACCATATAGTGATAGTTAGTGTTAAACCACTTGGTCATTTCCGCCGCTGCCGCTGGCTCACCCGTTGGCGCGCGGCCACGGCCGATGCGGAACAGGGTATCGATATCCACCGATCCATCGTTGTTCTGATGACGAGCCGGCACGTTGCCAAGCAGCAGGCTGGTGGTCAGAACATGGTCGTACCAGGCGAAATCGCCCACCGGCAGCAGATCTACGCCCGCCTGTTTTTGCTGATCCCAGTGACGCGCGCGCAGCTCGCGCCCCACCGCCAGCAGTTCTTCGCGGGTGGCGTTACCCGCCCAGTAGCTTTCTTGCGCTTTTTTCAGCTCGCGACGCAGGCCAACGCGAGGGAAACCGAGAGTGTGAGTGCGGATTGTCATGGCATACCCCTTGTAGAAATTCGTTATTTAGACGTCCAGATGTTTACACTTCTATAATTGGCAGGTACTGTATATTCCTCAAGCGCAAAATGTTCATGGCGAAGTGAAGGACTTTCATGATCGAGATTAAACACCTGAAAACGCTACAAGCGTTGCGGAACTGCGGTTCTCTTGCGGCGGCAGCGGCCACGCTGCACCAGACTCAGTCTGCCCTTTCTCACCAGTTCAGCGATCTGGAACAACGCCTCGGCTTTCGTCTTTTTGTGCGTAAGAGCCAGCCTTTGCGCTTTACGCCGCAGGGCGAAATTTTGCTTCAGCTGGCGAACCAGGTGCTGCCGCAGATTGCCAGCGCGTTGCAGTCCTGCAACGAGCCGCAGCAGACCACCCTGCGCATCGCCATTGAGTGTCACAGCTGTATTCAGTGGCTGACCCCCGCGCTTGAGAACTTCCGCCAGAAGTGGCCGCAGGTGGAGATGGACTTCAAATCCGGCGTCACGTTTGATCCGCAGCCGTCGCTTCAGCAGGGTGAGCTGGATCTGGTGATGACCTCAGATATTCTACCGCGCAGCGGTCTGCACTATTCGCCAATGTTTGATTTTGAGGTGCGTCTGGTGCTGGCCCCGGACCATCCGCTGGCCGCTAAAACGCGTATCACGCCGGAAGATCTGGCAACGGAGACGCTGCTGATTTACCCGGTACAGCGCAGTCGTCTGGATATCTGGCGCCATTTCCTGCAACCCGCGGGCATCAGCCCACAGCTGAAAAGCGTGGATAACACGCTGCTGTTAATTCAGATGGTGGCGGCCAGAATGGGGATTGCGGCGCTGCCGCACTGGGTGGTCGAGACGGTTGAACGCCAGGGTCTGGTGGTCACCAAAACCCTGGGTGAAGGACTGTGGAGCCGGCTGTACGCCGCCGTGCGCGACGGCGAGCAGCGTCAGCCGATTACGGAAGCGTTTATTCGCTCAGCGCGGAACCACGCGTGCGACCATCTTCCGTTTGTGCGGAGCGCGGAGCGACCCAGCGGCGATGTACCCACAGCGAAGCCAGGATCACCGTTCCCCCAATAAGGAAACTCGGCCAGTGCGGCTGCTCCTGCCAGATGGCGAGGTTCACCAGTAGCCCCGCCGGCACGTGCACATTGTTCATGATCCCCAGCGTCCCGGCGTCTACCTGCGTAGCGCCGTAGTTCCACATAAAATAGCCCAGCCCCGACGCCACCACGCCCAGCCAGACCAGAACGCTCCACTGCACGGAGGTAGTCGGCAGCTTTTGCGGATTGCCGAGCAGAAACCACGCCGCTACCGCGACAATCGCCGCGCCCATATAGAACCACGCAAACGCGTTATGCTGCGGCATCGGGCGGGTCTCCATCAGACGTTTGTAACCCACCATCCCGATGGCAAAGCTGATATTAGCGAGCTGGACGAACATCAGCCCGGTCCAGAAGTGATCGCTTACCTTGTCATAGCGAATAATCGCAGCGCCAATGACTGCCAGCGCAGCGCTCAGCAGATATCCCCAGCGCAAACGGCGCCTGCTGAGCAAGTCATAAATCAGCGTGATGTAGAGCGGCGTCAGCACGGTGAAGAGCAGAAATTCCGAGACGGACAGGTAAACGTAGGCCCGGAAGCTGAACAGGTACATGATGCCGAGCTGCATCGCGCCTACCAGCATGTACAGCAGTATCGTTTTTAGCGACTGCCCGCGGGTACGCAGGAACGGCAGGAACACCAGCGCCGCCAGCCCCACGCGCATCAGTACCGAGAAGTAGCTGTCGACCGATCCGGCAAGGTATTCGCCAATCAGACTAAAGGAGAAGGCCCACAGGATAGTGGTGATAATGAGTAGCGCCACAATGCTTGTCTCTCAGAAAGAAGGAGAGGCATTGTAGCGAACTCTTTAGTTGACATCTGAACAATAAACAATCAATTGAAGATTATTCAAGGAACAGTTTGCGCAGATACTTAGGCACGGCGTTATCGCCGTTGGTGCCGATCACTTCCAGCTCCGGGTGCAGATCTTTCAGGCGCTGGTGCGCGTTCTGCATGATGCAGCCTTTACCCGCCATGGAGAGCATCTCGGCATCGTTCATGCCATCGCCAAAGGCGATACAGTCTTTCAGATCAAAGCCCAGCCGTTTCGCTACCGCTTCCAGCGCGTGACCTTTGGACACCCCGCCCGCCATCACTTCCAGACAGGTCAGCGTGGAGAAGCTCACGTTCACGCGGTCGCCCCAGCGGGCGTTGATCGCCTGCTCCAGCGGCAGTAACTCCTCATGATTTACACAGGTGAAGAATACCTTGCTGATCCCTTCCGGCTCCAGCAGACCCGGCTCGTACAGTGAGTACTGGAATACGGCTTCCTTGAAGAAGCGCATCTCTTCCGGGCGATGGCGGTTCATAAACCACTCGTCGTCGCGGTAAACGTTAGTCACGATGTCCGGGTTGTTATGCACAATGCCGAACAAATCGGTGGCGATGTCACGATCGAGATTATGGGTAAAAATCAGGTTGCCGTCCGTGTCATGTACGCGCGCACCGTTAGAGGTGATCATGTACGACTTGATCTCCAGGTTATCGCGGATCTGTCCCACGTCCACGTGGTGGCGACCGGTGGCGAACACAAAGTTCACGCCGCGGGCAGTCAGGAGTTTTAGGGTCTCTTTCGCATAAGGCGACAGGGTGTGGTCGGGGGAAAGCAGCGTGCCATCTAAATCAGATGCAACAACCTGGTACATAGGGATTTCAACCTCTGGTGGAAAACAATAATCAGTTATGCCTGTTGAAAAATTCAACAATGGCGTTGAGCGCGACTGAGCGCATAGCGTCCTTTTCAAAAAGGATCTCATGGTACGCACCGTTGATGACCAGCGGTTTACCCCCTTCACAGGGATGGCCCGCAGCGGCGCGAAGTTCACAATAGCGGTCATGCATGCGGTTATCCACCACACGCTCTTCTTCCGCCTGGATCAGGAGCGTCGGCGTGTCATCATCGCCTACGCCCGCCAGCACCTGCTCACCGGCATGAATACCTTCCCGCACCCAGTGCCAGGTGGGGCCGCCGACCCGCAGACGCGGTTCATCGGCATAAAAACGCAGGTTGCGGCGATAACGCTGCCGGCTGTGGGTTAACACGTTGATGGCAAATGGCAATGCCCGCCAGCGTCCTGTTCCGATGGCATAGCCTTCTCGAATGCGCTGATGGCCCTCAGCCCAGTCGAGAAGATGGCGCACCATCCAGTCAGGAAAACGTATCACAATGCCGTACATCGGCGCGGTCAGCGCAATGGCGTCACACTGGTGCTTATGGCGCTGCAAAAACAACGTCGAGATCGCGCCCCCCATGGAGTGGGCAAGAATATAACGCTTGCGCCACGGTCCGGGCTGCACTTCCTGCTGCCAGAACGCGGCCAGATCGTCGACGTAATCGCTGAAGTTATCCACGTGGCCGCGATGGGTATCCGGCAACATCCTGCCAGAAAGCCCCTGCCCGCGATGGTCGATAATTAACACATCAAAGCCCAGATGGAACAGGTCATACGCCAGCTCGGCATATTTGATATAGCTTTCGATGCGCCCGGGGCAGACCACAATCACCCGGTCATTTTTTTCATCACGGAAACGAACGAAGCGTACCGGGATTTCCCCGACGCCCATAAACTCATCTTCCTCACGCTGGCGCCAGAAATCGGTCAGCGGCCCCATGGAGAAAGCAGCAAATGCGTTTTCTCGTGTTTCCCAGTCCTTTTTCTGCTGAAACATTGGGTTTCCACCCCCCGTAATTCAGGGAATATCGTTTTTTTCGTCACCGGTCACAAAATGACTCAACAATAGCGTATTGTGGCATAAAAACAGACGATCCGGGAGTTTCAAATGACCTTCGAATGGTGGTTCGCCTACCTGCTGACATCCATCATCCTCAGCCTTTCACCTGGCTCGGGCGCAATCAACACCATGACCACCTCCATTAATCACGGCTATCGCGGCGCGGCGGCGTCAATCGCCGGTTTACAGACCGGGCTTGGCATTCATATTGTGCTGGTGGGGATTGGTCTGGGCACGCTGTTCTCCCGTTCGGTGCTGGCCTTCGAGGTGCTGAAATGGGCTGGCGCAGCGTATCTTATCTGGCTGGGTATTCAGCAGTGGCGCGCCGCAGGCTCGATTGATCTGCATACGCTCTCCCGGACGCAAACACGCGGCCACCTGTTTAAACGCGCGGTGTTCGTTAACCTGACCAACCCGAAAAGCATCGTGTTCCTCGCCGCCCTGTTCCCGCAGTTTATCGTGCCGCATCAGCCACAGGTGATGCAGTACGTGGTGCTGGGCGCGACCACCATTATTGTCGATATCATTGTGATGATCGGTTACGCGACGCTGGCGCAGCGAATTGCGGCGTGGATCAAAGGGCCTAAACAGATGAAGGCCCTGAACAAAGTCTTTGGTTCGCTGTTTATGCTGGTTGGCGCGCTGCTTGCGTCAGCGCGTCATGCTTAGCGAGAAATGATGAGATGAATGCCGAAGCCGGCGAACAGCGCGCCGGCAAAGCCGTCGATCCACTTCGCGATGCGCTGGTAGCCGCGACGCATCGCCGGTAAGGCAAACAGGCTTGCCACAACGGTAAACCAGGCGAACGTCTCAACAACAATCAGCAGAAAGATCCCCCAGCGCGCGCCCGCGCCGACGTTATCCCCTACAAACAGCGAGAACACAGAGCCGAAGTAGATAATCGCTTTCGGGTTCGCCAGGTTGGTCAGCAGCCCTTTCACAAAGCTACGGCCGCCCGTTGCCAGCTCAACCTTTGGCTCTTCCGGCTTTTTCTCTTCTTTCTTCAGCGCCCCGCGCAGCATCTGGTAGCCCATCCAGCACAGGTACAGACCGCCGCCGACCATGATGATGTTATGCAGCCACGCCATTTTCGCCAGGATCAGGTTCAGACCGAGCAGCGCAACCGCCGCCCAGACCATGACGCCCATGGTAATACCGAGCACACCCATCATTGCCTCTTTGCGGGAGCGGCTGACGGCCGTTTGTGACACGAAGAAAAAGTCAGGGCCAGGGCTCATCAGCGCCACGATGTGCACTAACGCCACGGTGAGAAATAGCATTAACATAATTAGCTCGCGGGGAAATAATACAGTGAGTCACCATCCTGGCACTTTTTCGCCCGGCTGACTACTCCTCATCATCACCATCAGCGTGGGAACGGATGAGCGCCATAAACTCTTTACCGAAGCGCTCCAGCTTACGCGTGCCAACGCCGTTGACGCTGAGCATCTCGCTGGCGCTGAGCGGCATTTGCTCGGCCATCTCGATAAGCGTCGCGTCGTTGAACACCACGTATGGCGGGATGTTCTCTTCATCCGCAATGGCTTTACGCAGCTTACGCAGCTTGGCGAACAGCTTGCGATCGTAGTTACCGCCGTAGGATTTCTGCATCACGCGCGGCTTCAGGGCGACGACGCGCGGAACGGCGAGCTTCAGTTCAACCTCGCCACGCAGGACCGGTCGCGCCGCTTCGGTCAGCTGAAGCGCAGAGTGCTGGGCAATGTTCTGCGTGGCAAAGCCGAGATGGATCAGCTGGCGGATGATACTCACCCAGTGCTCGTGGCTCTGGTCTTTCCCGATGCCATAAACCGGCAGCTTGTCGTGACCCATATCGCGGATACGCTGGTTGTTAGCCCCGCGCAGCACTTCAACGACGTAGCCCATCCCGAAGCGCTGGTTCACGCGTCCGATAGTCGAGAGCGCTTTGCGCGCGTCCATCAGGCCATCGTACTGCTTCGGCGGGTCGAGGCAGATATCGCAGTTGCCGCACGGTGCCTGACGCCCTTCACCAAAGTAGTTGAGCAGCACCAGACGGCGGCAGGTTTGCGCTTCGGCGAAGGCACCCATCGCGTTAAGCTTGTGGCGTTCGATATCCTGCAACTGCCCCTGCGGTTTCTCCTCGAGACAGCGGCGCAGCCACGCCATATCCGCCGGATCGTAAAACAGCATCGCTTCCGCAGGCAGGCCGTCACGCCCGGCGCGGCCGGTTTCCTGATAGTAGGATTCGATATTGCGCGGAATGTCGAAATGCACCACAAAGCGCACGTTGGGCTTGTTGATCCCCATCCCGAACGCCACCGTTGCGACCACGATTTGCAGGTCGTCGCGCTGGAATTTCTCCTGCACGTCGGCGCGGATATGGTTCTCCAGCCCGGCGTGATAGGCCGCGGCGCTAAAGCCACGGTTTTGCAGACGCGCGGCGGTGTCTTCCACCTTCGCCCGGCTGTTGCAGTAGATGATGCCGGACTTTCCGCGCTGCTCCTGCACGTAGCGTAAGAGCTGATCCAGCGGCTTGAACTTCTCCATCAGCATATAGCGGATGTTCGGGCGGTCGAAGCTGCTGACCTGAATATACGGGTCGTTCAGCCCCAGCAGGCGAACGATGTCCTGACGCGTGGTGTCGTCCGCCGTGGCGGTAAGCGCCATAAACGGCAGCTCGGGGAAGCGCTGACGAAGCTGGCCAAGAGCGGCGTATTCCGGGCGGAAATCGTGCCCCCACTGGGAGATACAGTGCGCTTCATCCACTGCCAGCAGCACCGGATTCCAGTGCGCCAGATGATCGAGGAAGTTGTCCAGCATCAGGCGTTCTGGCGCGATATACAGCAGGCGGATCTGCCCGGTGCGGCACCCGGCCATTACCTCTTGCTGTTGCTCGCGGGTCTGCGTCGAGTTCAGACAGGCCGCCGCCACGCCGTTGGCAAGCAGCTGGTCGACCTGGTCTTTCATCAGGGAAATAAGGGGCGATACCACGACCGTCAGGCCATTAAGCACCAGCGCGGGCACCTGATAGCAGAGCGATTTTCCGCCGCCGGTCGGCATGACCACCAGGCAATCGCGGCCTTCCAGCACGGTTTCAATGATGGTTTCCTGGCCAGGGCGGAACTGCTGGTAGCCAAAGGTTTCCTGCAAAACCTGTTTAGCCAGCGATTCCTGATTCAATACTTCCGCCTGCGCCACGTTAACCCCATATGCCAGAAATGAAACAGGCGCTATTTTCAGCGCCTGAGAGAGAAACTTCAACGTTTAACGCAAAAACATTCGAGCAGCTTAGAAAATATCGTTCAGCATCACGCCCACACCGACGCGGGTCTGATTGAAATTGTAGTCGATCAGCGATTCGCCATACCCGCTATACACCTGAGTATAAAGACGAACGTGTTTCGTTACCGGGTAGCTCAGGCCCAGCTCTGCACCGCCGTAGCCGGTATTCCAGTTGTACTGGCCTTTGGCGCTCAGCACCGCGTCACCCAGCTGATAGCCCACTTTAAGCTGATAGTAGCCCATATATTTGGTGATATCCGGGTTGTCATCGGTGCTGCCCACCACGTACCACGGCTTCACTTCCACCATGAAATTGCCGTTCTGCGCCATCAGACGCGTATAGATGCGGTTCCAGCTGCGTGAGGTTGGGTCGGAACGACCGTTGGAATCGTGGTTATAGCCCACCTCCACGTCTCGCAGCGTCCAGCCTGCAAACTCATAATCGGTGGCGAAACCGAGGAACAGCTGCGGTTCATAGTTGGTTTCGCGGAACGGTGAAGATTCCCCGCTGTTGGAGAGCTGCCACCATGACTTCTGCGTGTAAGACGCGCCAAGCACCGAGTTCGGCCCCAGGATGCCGCGCCAGAACGGGAAGGCGAGGCTGAGCTGGAACTTCACCTCATCTTTACGCGCATTATCAGACCAGTTATAGGAGCTTATCGCCTCTTTGTTGAGATCGCTGGTCTGGGTGTAGATCACGTAGTTTGTATCATAAGGGTACAGCGTGAACGGATTGTCATGCTCCTGAAGCATATTGGCGATGATGCTGCCCTTAACGGCAGGTTTATCATGCACCTCTTTGATCGTCGCTTCCTGCGCATATGCTGTGAGGGGCAGCGCAACCGCCGCCAGTAACCAACCCAGATACGTCCGCATCGGTGGTGTTCTCCTGAAATGGTGACATTTAATGAATAGTTTTGTCCGGGCATTCTACAGACTTCTGCGATAACTTCCGCTTCCTCGTTTCTTAAAGTGGCATTCCTTTATCCTGAAGCATAAAATCAACATTTTGTTAACAACAAGGATGCCACGTCAGATGTCAGCCACACTCACCGCCGAAGAAACCTTAAAGCTCGTGGGCGAGATTTTTGTGTACCACATGCCGTTCAACCGTGCACTGGGTCTTGAGCTGGAGCGATACGAAAAAGACTTCGCTCAGCTGAGTTTCAATAATCAGCCAATGATGGTCGGTAACTGGGCGCAAAGCATTTTGCACGGCGGGGTCATTGCCTCCGCGCTGGACGTGGCGGCCGGTCTGGTGTGCGTGGGTAGCACGCTGACGCGCCATGACACCATCAACGAAGATGAGTTACGCCAGCGCCTGTCGCGCATGGGCACCATCGATTTACGCGTCGACTATCTGCGTCCGGGACGCGGAAACCGCTTCACCTGCACCAGCAGCCTGCTGCGCGCCGGGAATAAAGTTGCCGTCGCCCGCGTTGAGCTGCATAACGAGGAGCAGGTTTATATCGCCAGCGCAACCGCCACTTATATGGTGGGTTGAGACGGCAAATTCGGGTAAAATTACTTCACTTTTTTGTAACGGATTTTCCCGATGGATGCTAAACAGACGCGGCAGGGCGTTTTACTCGCCCTTGCCGCTTATTTTATTTGGGGTATCGCACCGGCGTACTTCAAACTTATCACCTATGTCCCGGCGGACGAGATCCTCACTCACCGCGTCATCTGGTCCTTTTTCTTCATGATTGCGCTGATGAGTATCAGCCGTCAGTGGTCAGGCGTCAAAACGCTGCTGAAAACCCCGAAGAAGGTCTTCCTGCTCGCTCTCTCTGCGGTGCTGATTGGCGGAAACTGGCTGCTGTTTATCTGGGCGGTGAATAACCATCACATGCTCGAAGCCAGCCTGGGCTACTTTATTAACCCGCTGGTCAATATTTTGCTGGGGATGATTTTCCTTGGTGAGCGCTTTCGCCGGATGCAGTGGGTGGCGGTGATTTTGGCCTTCTGCGGCGTGCTGGTACAGCTGTGGACCTTCGGCTCACTGCCGGTTATCGCCCTGGGGCTGGCGTTCAGCTTTGCCTTCTACGGCCTGGTGCGTAAAAAAATTGCCGTGGAAGCGCAGACGGGAATGCTATTTGAAACCCTGTGGCTGCTGCCTGTCGCCGCGATCTACCTGTTCGGTATTGCCGACAGCGCCACCAGCCACATGGGCAGCAATCCATGGTCGCTGAACCTGATGCTGATGGCCGCGGGCGTGGTCACGACGATCCCCCTGCTGTGCTTTACCGGCGCGGCAACGCGTCTGCGCCTCTCCACGCTGGGCTTCTTCCAGTACATTGGCCCGACGCTGATGTTCCTGCTGGCGGTGGTGTTTTACGGCGAGGTGCCGGGTGCGGATAAGATGGTGACGTTCGCCTTTATCTGGGTGGCGCTGGCCATCTTTGTTGCGGATGCGATTTATACCCAGCGCAGGGTGCGCAAAGGGCTGTGATGTTGCNGGTGACGTTCGCCTTTATCTGGGTGGCGCTGGCCATCTTTGTTGCGGATGCGATTTATACCCAGCGCAGGGTGCGCAAAGGGCTGTGATGTTGCCCTCACCCTAACCCTCTCCCACAGGGAGAGGGGGCCGTCTGTGCAGGCATTATTTTGTGGGGAACCCTCTCCCACAGGGAGAGGGAATTCGATCGTAGGGCGGGTAAGCGCAGCGCCACCCGCCAGATTTTTACAGCCAGTTCTTCCGCTTGAAGTACAGATACGGCGCCAGCCCGGCGAGAATCATAAAGATAATCGCCCCCGGGTAGCCAAAGCTCCACTTCAGTTCCGGCATAAACTCAAAGTTCATCCCGTAGCTGGACGCCACCAGCGTCGGCGGCAGGAACACCACGGACACCACCGAGAAGATCTTGATGATGCGGTTCTGCTCGATGTTGATAAAGCCCATCGCCGCCTGCATCAGGAAGTTGACCTTCTGGAACAGGGATTCGTTGTGCGGCAGCAGGGATTCGATATCGCGTAAGATCTCACGCGCCTGCTCCAGCTGACCGCCCGGCAGACGCGCCTTGCGCACCAGGAAGTTCAGCGCGCGCTGGGTATCCATCAGACACAAACGCACCTTCCAGCCGATATCTTCCAGCTCAGCCAGCGTGGACAACGCTTCGTCGTACTCATCGCCCTGATGGCCTTCCATGATCACGCGGCTCAGCTTTTCCAGGTCGCTGTAGATGTTTTCGATTTCATCCGCCAGCTGTTCGATTTTGGTTTCGAACAGATCCAGCAGCAGCTCATAAGCGTTGCCGTCCATCATCGCCTGGCTGCGGGCACGCATACGGTAGAGACGAAACGCAGGCAGTTCGCGCTCGCGCAGGGTGAACAGGCGGCCATCGCGGATGGTAAACGCCACGGTGGAGTTCCCCGCGTGGTCTTCGGCATCTTCGAAAAAGAAGAAGGAGTGAATGTGCAGGCCGTCTTCGTCTTCAAAAAAACGGGCGGATGCTTCGATGTCTTCCAGTTCCGGGCGTGTCGCCAGGCTTTGCCCCAGTTCAGATTGTACGCGAAGGCGCTCATCGTCGTCCGGCTCGACCAGATCCACCCATACGGCATCAATGAGGGGCTGTGACTCTTCGGCTTCAAGCCGAGTCAGTCGGTTATTTTCGAGTTGAAATGCGCTCAACATGACCGGGACTCCCAATGCAAAAAATATCGGACAGTTCGGTGGGCACACAGAAACAAATTGGGTTTCAGACCATTAAACAGCCTGACTCAGCGCGACGGGAATGATGCAGTCGCTGACAACCACTAAGGCCATCAGCAAGAGGAGATAGCCTTAGGAGTTGTTCCTGGATGACAGGGAATTGAGCCAGTATCTACTGGGTGTGTCCAAGGCGAATGTCCTCTTAGCGTAATCGTGCGCGCATGTTACGCCAGCAATAACTGTGGCGTCAACACGCAACGGAACGCTGAAGGGCATTAATTGACCTTCAACGTATAAGGCTAGCAGATTATTACAAAATAGTGATATTTTTCTGAAAGTTACACACTTTCCAGCTTGGCATAGGCTGCCACCAGCCATTTGATCCCCTGCCCCTGGAACGCTACCTGCAAACGGCTGTGCTCGCCGCTGCCTTCCAGGTTGACGATGGTGCCTTCGCCAAACTTCGAGTGGCGCACGCGCTGGCCCAGCTTGTAACCGGTGTCGGTTTCAGAGATCGGCGAGCCCATACGCTGATGGCTGACCGGACGGCTGATGCTGGCGCGCAGGCGCACCTCTTCCACACACTCTTCCGGCAGTTCGCCGATAAAGCGCGACGGACGGTGATACACCTCTTTCCCGTACAGGCGGCGGGTTTCCGCGTAGGTCAGGGTCAGTTTCTGCATCGCACGGGTCACGCCCACGTAGGCCAGACGACGCTCCTCTTCCAGGCGTCCGCCTTCATCCAGCGACATCTGGCTCGGGAACATCCCCTCTTCCATCCCGACGATGAACACCTGCGGGAACTCCAGACCCTTCGCGGAGTGCAGGGTCATCAGCTGAACCGCATCCTGCCAGGTATCGGCCTGCCCTTCACCCGCCTCCAGCGCGGCGTGAGAGAGGAATGCCTGCAGCGGCATAAGGTCTTCATCTTCTTCGTTGTAGCTGAACTGGCGCGTTGCCGTCACCAGTTCCTCTAAGTTCTCAATACGGGTCTGGCCCTTCTCGCCTTTTTCCTGCTCGTACATGGTGCGCAGGCCGGAATCTTTGATCACCCGGTCAGTCTGGACGTGCAGCGGCATGTCGGCCGTTTCCTGCGCCAGCGCGTCGATTAACTCCAGGAAGCGCTGCAATGCGCTGGCGGCGCGCCCGGCGAGGGCTTTTTCCTGTAACAGCTCGCGGCACGCCTGCCACAACGTGAGCTGACGATCGCGCGAGGCCTGACGCACCACGTCCAGCGTACGATCGCCGATGCCGCGCGTCGGCGTGTTCACCACGCGCTCAAACGCCGCATCGTCGTTACGGTTGGCAATCAGACGCAAATACGAGAGCGCATCTTTGATCTCCTGACGTTCGAAGAAGCGCATACCGCCATAAATGCGGTACGGCATGCTCACCTGCAACAGCGCCTCTTCCAGCACGCGCGACTGGGCGTTGCTGCGATAGAGAATGGCACACTGCTCCAGCGCGCCGCCGTTCTCCTGCCAGGTTTTAATGCGGTTCACCACGAAGCGGGCTTCGTCGAGCTCGTTGAAGGCGCAGTAAATCGAAATCGGTTCGCCGTCGACGCCATCGGTCCACAGCTTTTTACCCAGGCGCCCGTTGTTGTTCTCAATCAGGGCGTTGGCCGCGCTCAGAATGTTGCTGGTAGAACGGTAGTTCTGCTCCAGACGGATGGTTTGCGCGCCGGGGAAATCGTTGAGGAAGCGCTGGATGTTCTCCACCTGCGCGCCGCGCCAGCCGTAGATAGACTGGTCGTCATCGCCTACGATCATCACCTTGCCGGTATCCCCGGCCAGCAGGCGGATCCAGGCGTACTGGATGTTGTTGGTATCCTGGAATTCGTCCACCAGGATGTTGGTGAAGCGTTCACGGTAGTGTTGCAGGATATGCGGTTTGTTCAGCCACAGCTCGTGGGCGCGCAGCAGCAGCTCGGCGAAATCTACCAGACCGGCGCGATCGCACGCTTCCTGATAGGCCTTGTAGACGTTCTGCCAGGTCTGCTCGACCGGGTTACCGAAGCTCTGAATATGATGCGGACGCAGCCCTTCGTCTTTCTGACCGTTGATGTACCACATCGCCTGACGCGGCGGCCACTGCTTCTCATCGAGGTTCATCGCCTTGATCAGGCGTTTCAGCAAGCGCAGCTGATCTTCGCTGTCGAGGATCTGGAAATCCTGCGGCAGGTTAGCGTCCATATGGTGCGCGCGCAGCAGACGGTGCGCCAGGCCGTGGAAGGTGCCAACCCACATGCCGCCCTGGCTGGTGCCCATCAGCTGCGCGATACGGTGGCGCATCTCCGCCGCCGCCTTGTTGGTGAACGTCACGGCCATAATCGAGTACGGCGAGCAGTTCTCCACGCTCTGTAGCCAGGCGATACGGTGAACCAGCACGCGCGTCTTACCACTGCCCGCTCCAGCCAGTACCAGCAGGTTTGTACGCGAGGCGGCAACCGCGTCACGCTGTTTATCATTAAGGCTGTCGAGCAGGTAAGAAACGTCCATTGGCACCGTCATGTCATGTCGGGCAGGCAAATGTTTCCATTCGCCAAAACCCTGTTAATTTATACAGAACAATTGATGATTATATCAGCGTCGTGAGGGATGCCAACCGTGAAATTTCCACGTGCGGCAGAAGACGGCTATCCGGGGTAGTCATCAGATCGGCATTTTCCGGCTTGATCCAGCAGGCCTGCATGCCGCAGCGGATCGCCCCGGCGACGTCCGTGGTCAGGTCGTCGCCCACGTGCAGGATCTCACCGAGCGGCAAATCCAGTTTTTCCGCTGCCAGATGATACATATCGTTGAACGGCTTCGAGCGTCCGTGCGGGCCCGCGCGCAGCACGAACTGAAAATAGTTCCCCAGACCAAACAGTTCAGGCTGAGCATTGCCGTTGGTGATGGCCACCAGCGGCCACTTTTCGGCGAGCTTCGCCAGCGTGTCGTGGGTCTCCTGCGGCACGTCGATCCGGCTGCGCCATTTGGCGAAGTTTTCCATGGCCGCTTCGGCACCCGTGGCCGCGTCCTGCGCGCTCAGGCCGGCATTGAGCATCGCCTGCTCAACCGCACGGCGGCGCCATTCGGTCACGTCGTGGTAAATCTCCGGTTCGGTTTCCCGCAGGGACTGACGCAGCTTCTGGAAGTCTTTGTTCTGCATCGCTTTCAGCGCAGGATGGTAGTTCTGCACAAACGCCAGCGACTCCTGCTCGGTACGCAGGATCACCGGGCGGTTATCGTAAAGAGTGTCATCAAGGTCAAACGTCAGGGCTGATATCTGACCGAGTGGGCGGTAAAAACGCATTATTTCCCCCGTTTGGCGCGTGGATGCGCCGCGTCATACACCGAGGCAAGGTGTTGGAAGTCTAAGTGGGTATAGATTTGGGTGGTCGACAGATTCGCGTGACCAAGCAGCTCCTGTACGCCGCGCAGGTCGCCGCTTGATTCCAGCATGTGCGTCGCAAAGGAGTGGCGCAGCTTGTGGGGGTGAACGTGGCTGTTCAGCCCCTGCTTAATGCCCCACTCCGCAAAGCGCTTCTGCACGTTACGCGCCGAGATCCGCTTGCCGAGTTTCGACAGGAACAGCGCATCTTCATCGGCGCCAAACAGCCCGCGAAGGTCCAGCCAGTGCTCAATCCAGGAGACCGCATTGCGGCCGATCGGCAGGCGGCGCTCTTTGCTGCCCTTGCCCATTACCCACACCTCGCCGGACTCCAGATCGAGGTGCTTTAAGTCGAGGTTCACCAGCTCAGAGAGACGCAGGCCCGCGCCGTACATCACCTCCAGCATCGCGCGGTCGCGCACGGCCAGCGGATCGTTAAGATCGATATCCAGCAGGCGGTTTACGTCGTCGACGTCGATATTTTTCGGCAGATGACGCGGGGCTTTCGGCGTGGCGATCCCTTTTGCCGGGTTGGCTTTCAGACCGCCCTGACTGACCAGCCAGTCGAAGAAACTGCGCAGGGCAGAGAGCCGGAGCGCCAGGCTCGCCGGGCTGAGATTTTTTTTACGGCTACGCACGACGAACCCGCGTACCGTGGCGGCGTCACATTGTTGCCAGCTTTTCAGGCCGATTTCATCGGCAATCTGCATGATGGCATCAAGCTGACGCTGATAGTTGAGCAGCGTAATAGGGCTGAGCTGGCGTTCTACGCCCAGATAGCGCAGAAAGCGGTTGACGTCAGTGGCGAGCAGTCCGTCCGTCATACGCGCTCAATCCAGCGCTCCAGCAGCTCAGGCAGCATCAGGGCGATCTCCTGCAACAGTTGCGTGCCCTGCCCCTGTTCATAATGATGCGCGTCGCGGCTGGTAAATAACATCACGCCCAGGTCACCATCGCGCCCCATCAGCGACATCGCCACCGAGCCGATAGCTTTGGCTTCCGGCAGCACCACCAGCAGTTCTGGCCCGTTAAGCGGCCCCAGATAGTGGTGCTCATGGCCCAGACGCTGAATGCGCAGCGGCTCAAACGCCTGACGGCTCAGCGCCAGATGGGTAAACCCGGACGGCGCGCCAATGCGCCAGCGGTCAGGGAAGAGACGGATCGTCGCGCCTGCCAGCCCCAGCTCGCGCGCCCAGCGGTGGAAGCGGTTGAGGAACTCTTCGAGACTGTGCGCGGAAGCCAGACGCGCCTGAAGGTGCAGTAGACGGTAGAACAGGCTTTCGTTATTGCTGGCCTGCTCCATCAGCAGCGTCATGTTCTCTTCGAGCTGATTGATGTGGTTGCGCGAGCGCGCCATGTGCCATTCAACCAGCGACACGGTCTCGCGAACCGGATGCGGCACGCGCATCCGTTCGACGACGCGTGCATTGCGGATAAAAAACTCAGGATTGTGCAGCAGGTAATCCACAACAGCGCTGTCGTCCAGCTCTGATACAGGTTCCCGCAGTTCTTCCCCTGGTTGCTTCATAGATGGATAAACCCGTCATAAACATGTGTCGCCGGGCCAGTCATGTACAGTGGATGACCCGCTCCTTTCCAGGCGATATCAAGACGTCCGCCCGGTAATTCCACGCGAACCTCTTCTGCCAGTAACCCCTGTGAGATACCGACGGCCACCGCCGCACAGGCACCGCTTCCGCAGGCCTGGGTTTCGCCCGCGCCGCGCTCGTAAACCCGCAGGCGAATGTGTTCACGCTTCACCACCTGCATGAAACCGATGTTCGCCCGCTCCGGGAAGCGCTCATGGCTTTCCAGCACCGGGCCGAGCGTTTCAACCGCCGCGGTTTGCACATCATCCACCTGAATCACGCAGTGCGGGTTACCCATCGAGACGACGCCGCACAATACTGTCTGCTCGGCGGCACGCATAATATAGGTCTTTTCCGCTTTGTTGGCGCGAAACGGCACGGCAGAGGGGTCGAAGTTTGGCTCGCCCATGTTCACGCGCACCAGTTCGTCGTCGGTGACGCTGAGCACCATCCGGCCGTTGGCGGTGCTGACGCGGATATCGCGCTTGTTGGTCAGCCCTTTCAGCCGAACAAAGCGGGCAAAACAGCGCGCGCCGTTGCCGCACTGGGAAACTTCGCTGCCGTCGGCGTTAAAAATGCGGTAGTGAAAATCCAGGTCAGGATCGTAAGGCGGCTCCACCACCAGCAGCTGGTCAAACCCCACGCCCACGTGTCGATCCGCCAGGCGACGGATCAATTCCGGGGAGAAAAAGACATTCTGCGTTACCGCGTCGACGACCATAAAGTCGTTGCCAAGGCCATGCATTTTAGAGAACTGCATCATTTGCTCCATTGCGCGGGTACAGAACGTAATTGTCAGAGATTGACCTGAGTCGGGCCGCCATTATTGCCGCGATCGTTGGTATCCGGCGTAGATGACTCGATACCACTTTGCACCGGTTTTGTCGGCGGTGGTGCGTTTTTATCCTCTGGCGGGAAGTACAGTGGTCCCTTCAGTCCACAGCCGGTCAGGCTAAACAGAGTGACAAGAACGACAAGCGTTCGGAAGACGTTTTTCATGTAGAGGTTGCCCGTAAGTTCAAATCTGTTTCTATCATCGCAGGAGAAGACACAAAAGCAAGAGTTTGCAGCTTTCCTGCAACGGGAATTATTTAGCGTTATACTGCCGCCATCACGAAAAACAGGAATAAAACCATGAACGACAGTGAATTTCATCGCCTTGCCGATACCCTGTGGATGACCATCGAAGAGCGTATCGACGACTGGGACGGCGACAGCGATATCGATTGTGAAATCAACGGCGGGATCCTGACCTTAAGCTTCGAAAACGGCAGCAAGATTATTATTAACCGTCAGGAGCCGCTTCACCAGGTGTGGCTGGCGGCGAAACAGGGCGGCTATCACTTTGATCTGAAAGGTGACGAGTGGGTCTGCGATCGCAGCGGCGAAACGTTCTGGGATCTGCTGGAGCAGGCAGCGACGGCGCAGGCGGGCGAGGACGTGAGTTTCAGGTAGTTGCGTTGCCCGGTGGCGGCTACGCCTTACCGGGCCTACAACGACTCGAACCGTAGGCCGGGTAAGCGTCAGCGCCACCCGGCAACAGCGGCTAAAACGTAGGCCGGGTAAGCGATAGCGCCACCCGGCGAAAAGCCTCAGGAAAAATACTGCTGCAACAGCGGCGCAGTTTCCTGGTTAGCGGGCGCCGCAGGGGTAATCGCCTGCGTACGGAACGGGATCACCTGCGCTCGCCCATCCACATTAACAATCTGGTAGAACTGCGGCAGGTTGAAGTTGATAAAGCTTGAGCCGTAGGTAAAGCGATCGTGCGAGGACGAATAGAAGCGGCTGACGTCGCGCACCAGCTCCTCTTTGCTGCCTTCACAGTGGTGATACACCTCGGCACGGTTGGTTTCATCCAGAATGTAGATGTTAAACCCGGCGTTATCGCCCGACTCTTCGAAGAAGAACTGAATAATCCCTTCACTCGCAAAGCCATCCACCACCTGCGGCAGCTTAACGTGGTTGGTTTCCACCTGAACCGACAGGCCATGCAGTTTGTTGTGTGAAATCGCACCGTAGAATTCAATGGCGTTTTCCAGCTTCTGCACCGACACGTTCAGGCGCTCAAAGAACAGCCCCCAGGTCTGGCCGGAGACGCGCAGCGCTTTAAAGCGCCCGGTTTCCTGTCGGGTGCTGGAGAGACGCAGTTCGATGCACTCAGACACCAGTTGCTGAACGCGGGTACGAATCAGGCCGCGCAGGTGCTGGCTGTAGCAGAACACCTCCACGCTGTCCGGCGGCGCGGCGTCCTGGTGCATCTTGCCGAGGATCGTTTTCAGCGCCTCGATCATCGCCTGCTCGCCGTTAAAGTGCAGGGTACGCACTTCGTTCCACGAGTTGCGGTACAGCAGATCCACGCTACCCACCAGGCAGTTTTGCTGCTCGCCGAAGCTAAAGACGTCCAGCTTGCGGAAGTCAAAGTGAACCACCTGATTGCGGAAGGCCGCCGTCGGGTCGTATTCCAGGTTGACGATGATCGCCAGATGGCGAATCTCACACGGGCTGTAGAGCGCTTTTGGCGTCGGCGCAGGCAGACGCAGCGGGAAGTGGTGCGAGACATCCGCCACCATCTCCTGCAACTTGGCTAAATCGACCACCTCGTTGCCTTTGATAAACAACCGGGTGCGTGAGGTGAGAAGGCCGTTAAACCAGGCCCAGGCCACCAGCTTGTTCAGGTAGCGGTTATACTCCAGCGGCTGATGGCTGATGATCGAATCCATGCTTGGCGCACGGTTGTACAGATACCACCCGGTGCGGTTCGCGCGGCCCGGCGGCACGTAGATAAAGGTCAGATTCGGTTCAGACAGGTCAGGCGAAATCTGTGGGTTAACCAGCGTTACCTTGCCCGGCAACGCTTCAAACGCGGCGTACAGTTTACGGGTCAGCACCCCGATATCCTGTGGGCTGGCAGAAACGCTAAGGTTGTTACGGCGGGCAAAGCGGATCAGGTTGCGGTAGCTCTGCATCATCGCATCAAGCAGTTCGTTGTGCGCCTCACGCACCTGATCGATCTTCCAGTTGGCGCGGTTGTCGAGCATGGCGAGACGCTCTTCGTCCCATCCCCACTCTTTGACTAACTGGCTGACCACTTCACGACGCCAGCCCACGCAGGCGCGTTCGCGGCTCAGTTTTTCACAGACTTTGAGATAGAAACATCGACGTACCAGGTCAAGACGCGTGGCGTCCTCAATGGCTGTCAGGTATTCGGTGACGCGTTCCAGCATCATGCAGTAGGCATCAAGACCGTAGGAGACAATCTCCCCGTCGTGCAGACGCTGTTTAATATCTTTCGCCAGCAGGCGCGGCGTGGGGTATTCCCAGGAGTAGGCTTCCAGCAGCAGGGTTTTCAGCACCGCTTTGTACGGTGAATCAATGCTCTTATAAAGCTGCCAGAGGCTTGCGCCAAAGTACTCTTCGGCGGACAGGGAGCTCAGGCCGCCCAGATCCAGCCACTCGTTTGGCGTCAGAACGCCCTGCGAGTAAAGCGACATGACGTAGTCGTCATAATTCTCTTCTTCATCGCACGGCACCATATTCCACAGAATACGTTTCCCGGCCAGGCGAACGGCAGTACGGTAAAACTCATCCAGCAACAGGATGTGCTGAGTCGAGCCGCAGTCTTCACCACCCAGACTGCCGCTTTCGTTATGGCGGAAACGGTTTTCATCAATCAGGAAGAAGCTCACTTCCACGCCGAGCGACGCCGCCCAGCTCTCCAGCAGGCTGCATTTACGCTGCAACAGCTGGCGCTCTTCATTGTCGAGCCAGGACTGATGGCAGACCCAGATATCCAGGTCAGAAGAGCAACTTTGCCCAACCGATGACGTGCTGCCCATGGAGTAAACCCCGGTAATCGGCAGCTCGCCTTTCGGCGAATCCTGCGGCGGCATACCACGGTAGAGTTCAAGTTCAGTCAGGTAATGCTGTTGGGTTTCATCAGGCGTGAAGAGGCAAATGCCCTGGGGAACGTTACCATCAAGGTAACCCGGCATCAGCGGATGGTGATAGTGCAACAATGTTGGCAGTAGACTGTATACCTGCTGGAAAGCAGGGCCCATGGCAGCAAGCGCGCGATCCACACGCAATTGATTGATGGCATCCAGTCTCTGTTTCAGAGTCTCAATATAGAGGTACAAGACGTATCGCCTGATGTTTCCGGGTGTCGCACGCCAGTCAGAACACAAAAAGCAGCGGACCCGCAGTATTTCAAAAAATAACCGTTACCCTTTTTTCGCCTTTTGCTTTTCTGGTGGTACAGACGAAAAAATGGTCTAAAACGTGATCAATTTAACACCTTGCCGGTTGACCGTAAAGAAAGATGCGCTACATACAAGTGTAGCACCGTTCTTGACGTGTAAATTCCTGAATACGGCGATGGCTGACGAGTACGCCGCCCTGTCCCTCTCACTCTTCATCAACCGTAAAACTGCCATCCGAGTGTCAACAATGTTAGGATGGTTAGCGATTGATAATGACGGTAACAAGCATGTTAGACAATGTTTTGAGAATTGCCACACGCCAAAGTCCTCTTGCACTCTGGCAGGCACATTATGTTAAGCAGCGCCTTGAAGCCTGCCACACCGGATTACGCGTTGAGCTGGTGCCAATGGTCACACGTGGCGATGTCATTCTGGATACGCCGCTGGCCAAAGTGGGCGGAAAAGGTCTGTTTGTCAAAGAGCTGGAGCTGGCATTGCTTGAGAACCGCGCCGATATCGCCGTGCATTCGATGAAGGATGTGCCCGTTGAGTTCCCGGAAGGGCTGGGGCTGGTGACCATCTGCGAGCGCGAGGATCCGCGCGATGCGTTTGTCTCTAATCGCTATGACTCGCTCGAAGCGTTGCCGGCAGGCAGCGTGGTCGGCACGTCAAGTTTACGCCGCCAGTGTCAGCTGGCTGAACGTCGCCCGGATCTGGTGATCCGTTCGCTGCGCGGGAACGTCGGCACACGTCTTGGCAAGCTGGATAACGGCGACTACGATGCCATTATTCTTGCGGTTGCGGGCCTGAAACGCCTGGGGCTGGAAGAACGCATTCGCGTCGCGTTGCCGCCGGAGCTGTCGCTGCCCGCCGTTGGCCAGGGGGCCGTCGGCATTGAGTGTCGTCTGGTTGATGCGCGCACTCAGGCACTGCTCGCGCCGCTGAATCATGACGATACCGCCGTTCGCGTAAAAGCCGAGCGCGCGATGAATACTCGCCTCGAAGGAGGCTGTCAGGTGCCAATTGGCAGCTATGCTGAATTAACTGACGGTGAGCTGTGGTTGCGTGCGCTGGTTGGCGCGCCGGACGGCTCACAGATGGTTCGCGGTGAACGTCGCGGCAAGCCGCAAGATGCCGAGGCGCTTGGCGTATCGCTGGCGGAAGAGCTGCTGAATAACGGCGCGCGTGAAATTCTGGCTGAGGTCTATAACGGAGAGCCCCCTGCATGAGCATACTTGTCACCCGCCCTTCTCCCGCAGGAGAGCAGTTAGTGAGCCGTCTGCGCGCACTGGGGCAGGTGGCCTGGAGTTTTCCGCTGATTGAGTTCTCCCCCGGTCGCGAGCTGCCTGAGCTCGCTGACCAGATGCGTCTCTTGCAGGAAGGCGATCTGCTCTTTGCGCTGTCGCAGCATGCCGTGGAGTTTGCCCATGCGCAGCTGCAACAGCATGCCGTTAGCTGGCCTCACGCCCCCCGCTATTTCGCCATCGGGCGCACCACGGCGCTGGCCTTACATACCGCGAGCGGAATCGATGTTCGTTACCCGTTAGATCGGGAAATCAGCGAAGTCTTGCTACAATTACCTGAATTACAAACCATTGCCGGAAAGCGCGCGCTCATTTTGCGCGGCAACGGTGGCCGCGAACTGCTGGGCGAAACGCTGCGCGAACGCGGCGCAGACGTGACGTTTGTGGAGTGCTATCAGCGCTGTGCGAAACACTATGATGGCGCGGAAGAAGCAATGCGCTGGCACGCCCGCGGTATTAATACGCTGGTGGTCACCAGCGGTGAAATGTTACAACAGCTTTGGTCGCTGATTCCGCTTTGGTATCGCGAAAACTGGTTACTCCGCTGTCGGCTTCTGGTCGTCAGTGAGCGTCTGGCGAACCACGCCCGGGAACTGGGCTGGCAGGATATTCGGATCGCTGAAAACGCCGACAACGATGCGCTGCTGCGCGCATTACAATAACTCTCAAATGGGAAGCCATAATGACGGAACACGAAAAATCCTCCGCCGTGGTTGAAGAGACCAGGGAGACTGTGGACACCACGTCACAGCCAGAGACGACAGACACAACCGTTGAGAAGAAAAACGGCAGCAACAAAACCAGCCTAACGCTGAGCGTGATTGCCATCGCGATTGCGCTGGCCGCAGGCGTGGGACTCTACGGACTGGTGAAGAAACAAGGCACCAACCAGACGGCCACCAGCGACGCGCTGGTTAACCAAATCACTGCCCTACAGAAAGCGCAGGAGACGCAAAAAGCTGAGCTGGAAGGCGTGATCAAACAGCAGGCTGCCGCCCTCGCCGACGCGAACAGCAAACGTGAAGAGTTGACCAAACAGCTGAGCGAAGTGCAGGAAAAAGTCGCCACAATTTCGGGAACCGATGCCAAAACCTGGCTACTTTCACAGGCCGATTTTCTGGTGAAACTGGCCGGGCGCAAGCTCTGGAGCGATCAGGATGTCACCACCGCCGCCGCGCTGCTGAAAAGCGCCGACGCAAGCCTGGCGGACATGAACGATCCGAGCCTCATCAACGCTCGCCGCGCTATTACGGAAGATATCGCCAGCCTGTCCGCGGTTTCTCAGGTCGATTACGATGGTATCATCCTTAAGGTAAATCAGCTCTCCAACCAGATTGATAACCTTCAGCTGGCCGATAACAACGACGATGACTCCCCGATGGATTCTGACGGCACCGAGCTGTCCAGCTCCCTGAGCGAATGGCGTATCAACCTGCAAAAGAGCTGGCAGAACTTTATGGACAGCTTTATTACCATTCGCCGCCGCGATGAAACTGCCGTGCCGCTGCTGGCGCCGAACCAGGACGTCTATCTGCGCGAAAACATTCGCTCCCGCCTGCTGGTGGCTGCCCAGGCCGTACCGCGTCACCAGGAAGAGACCTACAAACAGGCGCTGGATAACGTTTCAACCTGGGTACGTGCTTACTACGATACCAATGACGCAACCACGACCGCGTTCCTTGAGGATATCGACAAGCTGAGCCAGCAAAACATCACCATGAACGTGCCGGACAAGCTGGAAAGCCAGCCGATTCTGGAGAAGCTCATGCAGACGCGCGTGCGTAACCTGCTGGCCCAGCCGGGCGTTCCGGCAGAGCGTCCGGCTGAAGCACCTGCCGCCGCGCCAGCGCCTGAAAGCGCGCCGCAAGGAGAGTAATGATGCTAAAAGTCTTCTTACTCTTCATCCTGCTGATCGCCGGGATTGTACTGGGGCCGATGCTCGCGGGTCACCAGGGTTATGTATTGATCCAGACCGATAACTACAATATCGAAACCAGCGTAACAGGGCTGGTAATTATTCTGATCCTGGGTGTGGTCGTTCTGCTGGCAGTGGAGTGGCTCCTGCGTCGTATTTTCCGTACCGGCGTACATACGCGCGGCTGGTTCGTTGGCCGTAAGCGCCGTCGCGCCCGCAAGCAGACCGAGCAAGCGTTGCTGAAGCTGGCCGAAGGCGACTATCAGCAGGTTGAAAAGCTGATGTCGAAAAATGCCGACCATGCAGAACAGCCGGTTGTTAACTATCTGCTGGCCGCTGAGGCGGCGCAACAGCGAGGCGATGAGGCCCGCGCCAATCAGCATCTTGAACGCGCGTCTGAGCTCTCTACTAAAGATCCGATTCCGGTTGAGATCACCCGCGTTCGTCTGCAACTGGCGCGCAATGAAAACCATGCCGCCCGTCACGGCGTTGACCGTCTGCTGGAAATTACCCCTCGTCACCCGGAAGTGCTGCGTCTGGCTGAGCAGGCATATATTAGGACCGGTGCCTGGGGCTCGCTGCTGGACATTATCCCTTCCATGGCGAAAGCCGACGTGGGCGATGATGAACATCGTGATGAACTTCAGCGTCTGGCCTGGATTGGCCTGATGGATCAGGCGCGCGCCGATCTCGGCAGCGACGGCCTGAAAACCTGGTGGAAAAACCAGAGCCGCAAAACACGCCAGCAGGTTCCTCTTCAGGTGGCGATGGCAGAACATCTGATTGAGTGTGATGACCATGACACCGCGCAGGAGATCCTCCTCGACGGTCTCAAGCGACAGTATGATGACCGCCTGGTGATGGTCATCCCGCGTCTGAAAACCAACAATCCGGAACAAATTGAAAAAGCACTGCGCCAGCAGATCAAAACCGTGGGCGATCGTCCGCTGCTGTGGAGTACGCTGGGCCAGTCTCTGATGAAACACGGCGAGTGGCAGGAGGCGAGTCTCGCCTTCCGCGCCGCGCTGAAGCAACGTCCGGACGCATTTGATTACGCCTGGCTTGCTGATTCGCTGGACAAGCAGCATAAGCCGGAAGAGGCCGCAGCTATGCGCCGTGATGGGCTGTTATT
Organism: Enterobacter sp. DN; assembly: GCF_046054285.1. Classification (NCBI taxonomy): domain Bacteria; kingdom Pseudomonadati; phylum Pseudomonadota; class Gammaproteobacteria; order Enterobacterales; family Enterobacteriaceae; genus Enterobacter; species Enterobacter sp. DN. The sequence continues at coordinate 77,219 of NZ_JBJJTG010000010.1, read as the reverse complement.
GACGTTGCAAAATAACGGAACGCAGCAGTAATTAACAGGAGGCCAGATGGCCTCCTTTTTTACGCCCATAAAAAAACGCCTGCTATAAAAGCAGGCGTTAAAACAGGTCTGTAAGACAACATATTTGGTGCTTCACTCAACGTTGTGTCCATGGTGTCTGATGAGGCCGAAGCGACATCTGTCAGTGGACGATAAGCACCGTAAACGGCTCTGCGTCATTCCTGAGTTTATGAGGCCTTAAGGCGAACATAAGAGATGGAATGAGCATCTACACGCATATTATTGCATGTAATGTGCCAGGTTTACACGCAGAACTTTTACATCGCGCAACATTTTAAGATAAAAGGAAATTATGCTGTTAAGAACCGCCTGAAGCCATACAACATCGCGCTGAAGGCGGCGATATGTCGTCACCAGGAGACAGGTTAAGAGGTAAAATAATAAATTATTTAATATTAATGGGTTATATGTCGCTGAATCGCGACAAGGATATAGAGTGTTGTCGGGGAAAGGCTACAGGATAAAAAACGCAGAAAACAAAAAACCCCGCCGAAGCGGGGTTCAAAATTGGTCGGCGAGAGAGGATTCGAACCTCCGACCCACTGGTCCCAAACCAGTTGCGCTACCAAGCTGCGCTACTCGCCGATGTACTGCTTTTTTGAATTTTTAGTTCAACTCATTAAAAGTCGTGGTGCGAGGGGGGGGACTTGAACCCCCACGTCCGTAAGAACACTAACACCTGAAGCTAGCGCGTCTACCAATTCCGCCACCTTCGCAATTCACAACTCTTTCAATAATGGGGTGGCTAATGGGATTCGAACCCACGACAACTGGAATCACAATCCAGGGCTCTACCAACTGAGCTATAGCCACCACTGTATTCTTTCACGCGGTTCTGACTACTTCTCAGACCACCGCAGCTCTAGCGCCGGGACTAAAATGGCGCGCCCGACAGGATTCGAACCTGAGACCTCTGCCTCCGGAGGGCAGCGCTCTATCCAGCTGAGCTACGGGCGCTTAGCGCCGTTGCGGGGCTGGATATTACGTACCTCCGTCCCCGCTGTCTAGTGCTTTTTTGAAAAAAATGCGCGTTTGGTTATGGTTTGCACATTTTGCCGCTTATTCCTCCACTTTATGGGCGGAGCCACGGCGGCCCAGGCCAAAAAGTTTATATGCAGCTGTGACGGCAGCCAGGAAGATCATCCCGACAAACAGCGACATGCGGGTATCTTCATTAAAGTACATTCCAATTAATACGCAAATCAGGAACGCCATCGTCAAATAGTTCGCATACGGGAACAGAATGGAGCGGAACGGATGGCTGGCGATCGCTTTTTTATGCGCCTGTCGGAAACGCAGCTGGCTAATTAAAATGACAAACCACGGTACCATCCCCGGCAGCACGCTGGCGCTATAGACGTAAACAAACACGCGCTGCGGATTCGGGATGATGTAGTTCAGGCAAGAGCCAATCAGCAGAATCACAATCGACACCGCTACGCCCGCCACCGGTACACCCACGCGAGAGACTTTACCCATCACCGCCGGCAGTTGTTTGTTTTGTGAGAGCGCGTAAAGCATACGCCCGCAGCTGTACATCCCGCTGTTACAGCCGGAGAGCGCCGCCGTCAGCACCACAAAGTTGATAATGGCGGCTGCCGCCGTGATGCCAATCTTAGCGAAGGTTAAGACAAACGGGCTGCCGGTGGTGCCGATCTCGTTCCATGGGAAAATGGTCACGATAACGAAGATCGCGCCCACATAGAAAATCAGGATACGCCACAGCACCTTGCCTACCGCGCTACGCAGCGTGACCTGCGGGTTTTTCGCCTCACCGGCGGTAATGCCGATCAGCTCAACGCCCTGATAGGAGGCGACAACGATACAGAGCGCCGTCAGGAAGCCTTTCCAGCCGCCGGCAAAGAAGCCGCCGTGCCCGGTCAGGTTACCGAAACCAATCGCGTGCCCGCCGTTACCGAAACCAAAGAAGATGACGCCCAGACCCACAACAATCATCACGATAATGGTGGTGACTTTGATCATCGCAAACCAGAACTCGATTTCACCGTAAAGGCGAACGGCGGCAAGGTTCGCCAGCGCCACCAGCCCTACGGCGATGAGCGCGGGTATCCACTGGGCCATCTCCGGGAACCAGAACTGCACGTAGACCCCGATGGCGGTAATCTCCGAAATCCCGACGGCCATCCACATAAACCAGTACGACCAGGCCGTGAGATAGCCAAAGAACGGGCTCATATAACGGTGGGCGTAAACGGCGAAAGAGCCCGTTACCGGCTCCAGAAACAACATTTCGCCCATTGAGCGCATGATGAAGAAGACGAACAGCCCGGCAATAATATACGCCAGCAGGACAGAAGGCCCCGCCCATTTCAGCGTGCTTGCCGAGCCCATAAACAGGCCAACGCCGATAGTCCCGCCCAGCGCGATCAATTCAATATGTCGAGCTTCCAGCCCACGCTGAAGCTCCGGTTTTTTCTCTGCCATAAATCCTCGGTTGTGTTTGCTGTTTCCCGACTTATTGCCGGGTATTGTTTTGAGGGGTACTGAAATACGGAGCGAATGGTTTCTTAAATTCTGGCAAATGGCAAACAATGCATTAAAAAAATGAATGCATTGTACAGAAATCCAGCAGTTTTACAGGGGGGGTTGCAGCGCGAACAGCAGATCGCGCTGCATATTGATTACATTTTCCCGGTGTAGTGCCAGGCGAGGTAGCGCAGCAGACGAATCTGTCGTTTGATACGCGTCGGTTGAGAGAGCAGGCGGTAGAGCCACTCCAGCCCCAGGTTTTGCCAGACTTTGGGCGCCCGCTTAACGTGGCCGGTAAAGACGTCGTAGGTGCCGCCAACGCCCATATAGAGCGCATCCGGGCTGACCAGACGGCAATCGCGCATCAGAATTTCCTGCCGCGGCGACCCCATGGCGACAGTGACAATTTTCGCCCCGCTGTCGCGCACGCGCTCATATAACGCCTGGCGATCTTCCGGCCTGAAATAGCCATCCTGGCTGCCCACGATGTTAACATTCCACTGGCTACGCAGCTTTTGTTCGGTCTGCGCCAGCACCTCTGGTTTGCCGCCAATCAAAAATACCGGCGTGCCTTCAGCGCCTGCGCGTTCCATAAGTCGCTCCCAAAGGTCAGCACCCGCCACGCGAGACACATTAGCGTCAGGAAACTTTTTACGAATTGAACGCACCACGCTAATACCGTCCGCGTATTTAAACTCCGCGGCTTCAATCAGGCTTTTCACTTCCGCATTATCTTCAACCGCCAGCATCTTTTCTGCGTTGATGGCCACCAGCGTGCCCGATTTCATCTGCCCGTCCGCGAAAAGGAAATCCAGCGCGTGTTGCATGTCACGCCAGCCAATAAGCTGTAGCCCACGCAGCGCATAACGCGGGGCTGAAGTTGTATCCGTCATGATAATCCCTACTCAGACTTGCGACAGCGTTGTGCTGCCCTGTGGCTCACGTCTGTGCACAAGCCCTGCACTGTCAAACAACCAGTACAGCAGTTTTGCCAGCAGCAGACAGAGACCGAAAACGACCATAAAAAACACCACGCGTGAGACGAACGAATCCAGCCCCTCGCGCGCCAGAACGATCATATTGAAAATGGCACCGAAACAGAAACTGTGCAAAACAGCGGCTTTGTAGCGGTTGGTCTCTTCGTTACCCAGCGTATATAGCCAGTCGAACCATTTTATTATCAACCCGACCGCGATCGCGCCCGGCAGGATAAACCACGTTCCGCCCATCACTACCAGCGAGCCAATCAGTGTTGGGGAAATCGCCAGGCCCGAATGGTTGTTCAGCACTTCCCAGGTAAAGTAGTTCGCCGTGTTCAGGACAATACCGGGACGGTCAGGCCACAGCCACGTCGGTATAAAGACATAGAAATCGCGAACAATCGGCGCCAGCCCCTGGAATTCGATTTTGTCGTAGTTTTGCAGCAGCAATGCCAGGTTTTCCCACGGCGAGAAGGTGTCGCGCGTCAGATACAAGAAGGTATAAAACGCTTCGTCGCCCGCCACGTTCAGTCCGTAGCGCTTCAGCGCCAGCCAGAACATCCCCACAATGCCAAAGACGCCTGCCGCCGCCAGCATCCACAGCGAGATCCAACCGCGAATAATGCCGATAAACAGGAAAATCGCGAAGGCGATAATGATGTTAGCGCGGGTGCCGCCGACGATCATGTAGGTCAGAATGCCAAATGCGACGGTGCTGACCAGGAAGAACAGCCAGGCTTTGCTGTCCTGACGCAGGAAAAAGACCACCAGCATCGCCGGAATGAAGAAATAGAAGAAACGCTTGAGCGCGACGCCGGAGACTTCGGCGGAGAAAATCTGGCTATAGGACTGCAACTTAAACAGTAAAAAGCCGTTATGCATGAAGAAAATCGCCACGCTGACGAGGGCGATGGTCATCAGCATAACCCACGTCAGATGGGTTTCTACCCGGTTCATGGTAAACAGCGGACGACGGGGTGTGGTGTCTTTCGCCGCGCGCAGGCGCGTTTTATAGGTGACGTAATACACCGCGTAGAAGCAGGTCGCAGAGAGCAGCGCCTGCAACAAAATTTCCGGCGGAGCGACGCCAACATCAAAGCGGAACACGAGGATGCTGGTCAGCGGGAAGCCAAAGAAAAAGGTCAGCAAAAACAGCAGCGAGAAGAATACGTTGAAGTTAAAACGTACGCGCCGGAATTCAAACCAGGTGAGCGTGGCGATAAACAGCGTGCTCAGCAGCCAGACCACCAGCAAGCCGCTAAATTGCAACTGGCTCATGCGTTGTCTCCTGAAGCAATACGCAGCGCGCGGTGCCACGGCGTGAGATAGTTCGGGCTGAAAAAGTCGATGCTATTTTTATCCACCAGCGTGAGCTGACGCTGCGCTTCCCGTACCACCTCGACATTAAGCGTGTCAGAGGTAAACAGCACCGGAATATGCTGTTCGGCCATGTCCTGCCAGAACGGGTTTTTGCGGTTGAGCACGCACGGTACGCCCGCCTGAATCAGCAGACACAGCGTACCAATCCCCTGCTGTCGGGCAAAGATGAAATAGCCCAGATCGCATTTTCGCAGCAGCGCGAGATAGTCATCAAATTCCAGCTTATCGCTGAGAATGTGCAGATTTTCCGCGCTAAACAGCGCAAGCCCCTGCTGGCGAACTTCATCGATGTAGGCGTCGTTATTGGCGGGATAGCCCATCGGCACCACCACGTTCACCGTATCGCCAAACTGCTGATGCACCGCCCGCAGCGCCGCGACATGCTCGTTACTGCGATCGCCGGAATTTCCCACCAGGATAGTCAGTTTGCCCTCACGAACCGCGTCATTCGCCATGGTATTCAGTGCCGGATCCATACGGGTCGGAAAATAGAGCAGTTCCCCGCGAACCTTCGGGTGCTGTTTAGCAAAATAGTTGAGGTCGCCACGGGTAGCAAAAACGCAGCCCACGCGCGCCTGCGCCAGACGACGCAGCGGATAGAAAAGACGGAACTTCCAGCCGTGGGAGACTTCGTAGAGATCTGCTCCCCAGATATGCCAGCTGAACTGGGAAGGTTTTATCCCGCCGCTTAACAGCGCCAGCCACAGCCCGGTATTGAATTGTCCGTGGAAGAAGAAACGCTGGCTTCGGTCCGCTTTGGCTTTCGCGACAACGGCTTTGGTCAGGGCCGCTTTGTCTGGCCAGAAGGTGATGTGCAATGCCGGACACGCCGCGCTCAGGCCGTTATCGCGTCCAACGACCATAAACTCGCGCGCATCGGGCGTGCCGGATGCCAGTTCATCGTTGAAGAACCGCAGAACGGTCTGGTTATGATGCGGGATATCCGATCCCAGTATGTGTATCAGTGCAGTCATGCGCGTTTACGCCAAAGTAAAAATACGCCGCAACAGGCAGCGAAATAAACGATATAAGTTGCCATATAGGCCTGAGCCGCCCCCAGCGCACCGTGGGTGGGGATCAGCCAGTGAGAAAATGCCGTCAGCAGCGCAAACTGGCCGATCTCTGCCAGGATATACAACCGCAGCGAAGCCTTCGCAATCACCAGATAGCCGAAAACGTATGCCCCCACTTTCAGCACATCGCCGACCAGTTGCCAGGCAAACAGATCGCGCATGGCGGTAAACTTCGCCGAAAACAGCAGCCAGATGGCGAAATCACGCAGTAACCAGACGGTAAAGCTGGCGATCGCAACCGCCGGCAATACAAAACGCAGGGAGCGAAAAATCTCGCGGGTAATATCCTGCCTGGAAGTCAGGCGCGATAAGGTTGGCAGTAAATAGACGCTAAAGGAAGCCGTAATAAATTGGAGGTAAGCATCTGAAATGCTGCTCACGCCCTGCCAGATCCCCACTTCATCCCAGCTGTAATGCGCTGCCAGCAGGTTTCGCATCATCACGTAGGCAACGGGAAGCGTTACCGAAGTGATGAGCGCCATCAGGGTAAACTTTCCTAGCTGCCCCGCCAGCATCTTGTCCCACTGCGGTTTCAGGTAATTCAGCGGGACATTGCCTCTGCGCATCAGCATAAACGCTGCCGGAATGACAACGAGCGCAGGCACCAGCGCCAGCCCCAGCAGCGCGCCTTCATAGCCGCCCAGCCGATAGCAAAAGTAGTAGGCGATAACGCCGATGATGCTGCCGAGGATCAGCGCCAGCGCATTCCCGGCGGCATCACGGAAGCCTTTCATCAGCGCCAGCAGCAGGTTCGCCCAGGCGATCCCCATCTGAACGAGCGCCACCAGGCGCACCAGCCCCTGATAATGCGTGTGTCCGAACAGCCCCAGGCTGATGGGTGCCGCCGCCAGCAAAAAGACGACGGCCAGCAACGTAGAGAAGCCCAGCACCATAGCAGAGGAGGTGCCCACCACCGTGCGGAGCTTTTCGGCATCGTCATGATGCTGCGCGACGTATTTGGTGACGCCATTGAATATCCCGGCCCCCGCCAGCACGCCAAGCACCGTGACCAGCTGGCGGAAGTTCCCTGCCAGCCCAACGCCTGACGGACCAAATGAGACGGCCAGCAGCTTGACGACCAGTAACCCGGCGCCAATTTTTACAAGCGTGGACGCTGCCGTCCACACCGACGCTTTTGCCAGAGACATATCAGGCGAAATAACTCAGAAGCGAATTGATCACCGTACGCTGGTTCACCGGCGCGAGGTTGTAGAACAGGGGCAGGCGGAGCAGACGTTCGCTCTCTTTGGTGGTGTAGCGGTCTTCACCGGCAAACATCCCGAAGGCTTCGCCAGCCGGGCTGGAGTGCAGCGGAATATAGTGGAATACCGCCATAATTTCCGCCTCTTTCAGCCAGGCAATCAGCTTGCTGCGATCGTCGTTATCGCGCAGCTTGATGTAGAACATGTGAGCGTTGTGGATGCAGTCTGCCGGAATAGTCGGCAGTTCAATACGTCCGGCTTTTGCCAGCGGCTCCAGCGCGTCGTAGTAGGTTTGCCACAGGGAGAGGCGTTGCAGATTGATGCGCTCTGCCGCTTCCAGCTGCGCCCAGAGATACGCGGCCTGCAAATCCGCCATCAGGTAACTTGAGCCGATATCGCGCCAGGTGTACTTATCCACCTGACCGCGGAAGAACTGGCTGCGGTTGGTCCCTTTTTCACGGATCACTTCCGCACGCTCCACCAGGGCACGATCGTTAATCAGCGTCGCGCCGCCTTCGCCGCCTGCGGTGTAGTTTTTGGTTTCGTGGAAGCTAAAGCAGCCGATATGACCAATGGTGCCCAGCGCGCGCCCTTTGTAGGTGGACATCACGCCCTGCGCGGCGTCTTCCACCACAAACAGGTTGTGCTTTTTAGCGATGGCCATGATGGTGTCCATCTCACAGGCCACGCCCGCGTAATGCACCGGCACAATCGCCCGCGTTTTATCGGTGATCGCCGCTTCAATCAGCGTTTCGTCGATGTTCATGGTATCCGGACGGATATCCACAAACACGATTTTCGCCCCGCGCAGGACAAACGCGTTCGCCGTGGAGACGAAGGTGTAGCTCGGCATGATCACTTCATCGCCGGGCTGGATATCCAGCAACAGCGCCGCCATCTCGAGCGATGCGGTACAGGACGGCGTCAGCAGCACCTTGGCACTGTGAAAACGTTGCTCCATCCACTGCTGGCAGCGGCGGGTAAAACCGCCGTCGCCACAGAGCTTGCCGCTGCCCATAGCAGACTGCATGTAATCAAGTTCAGTGCCCACAACGGGAGGCGCGTTAAATGGAATCATCTTGTCACCTGTATAACCAGTAGGCGGTGGCGTCGATGCTGGCACCACTCGCAATATAACGTTTAAGCGCAGCGGTGTTGCCCATCTGGGTTGCGACCCGCAGCGTCGATACCTGTTGTTGCTCCGCCCAGTGCAGCGCCGCCTGCATGAGTTTCTCGCCCATGCCGCGCCCGGCTAACAAACCGATGCGCGCCTCGTGCTCGTTGAGCCTGCGAAGCGAAACAAAACCCTGAATCTGCCCCCCGGCAGTACGGAACACCAGACAGACGTGGTCAAACGTGCCTTTGACCGCATTCTCTATCCACCGGGCATAAAAGCGGCCGCTGTCATCGGGCGCATACCAGGGCGCCCGGAAACGGCTCTGAGCGAAGGCCAGCGCCGCCATCTTGCGCAGCGCGGGGATATCCTGCTCCGTTGCAATTTCCGCGCCCGGTGAGGCGTGGAGAGCCACGGTAACAGAGAGATCAACCTCACCCTCAACCAGCCGGAATCCGTGCTGCTGGAGGGCGTCCAGCAGATCGGCGCGGTCCGCCGGGATCTTAGCCTGTACGCGCTGCCAGGCGCTGAAGTCTGCTTCCTGCAACGCAGGGGCATTGTCGCGCAGACGCACTATCGCTGAGGGACGCGCAAAGAATGCGCTTTCCCACTCAAGGGACTCCAGCACGCCGTTGAGGATACTCAACGCCACACGCCTTTGGTATCAACAACATACTGCTGACGTACGGCATCACCGGAAACCGCTTTGAACGCATTGTGATCCACCAGCAGCACCAGCACATCCGCCGTCGCCAGCGCGTCATCCAGGGCGGTAAGGGTGCAGTGACCGGCAAGTTTTGCCGGCAGCGCATGAATATTCGGCTCAACCACCAGCGTTTCACCGCTGTGCCAGGCAGCGATCATTTCGGCAATTTCCATCGCCGGGCTTTCGCGCAGATCGTCAATATTCGGTTTGAATGCCAGACCAAAGCAGGCAATTTTCAGCTCACTGGCGCGTTTGCCGCTGTCGGCCAGGCAATCCGCGACCGTGGCTTTGACCTGGTTGATAACCCAGTGCGGTTTGTGGTCGTTTACTTCGCGCGCGGTGCGAATCAGGCGTGCCTGTTCCGGGTTCTGCGCCACGATAAACCACGGATCGACCGCGATGCAGTGCCCACCCACGCCCGGCCCCGGCTGAAGGATGTTCACGCGGGGGTGACGGTTGGCAAGGCGAATAAGTTCCCAGACGTTAATCCCCTGATCGGCGCAAATCAACGACAGTTCATTCGCAAACGCGATGTTAACGTCGCGGAAGCTGTTTTCGGTCAGTTTGCACATCTCGGCGGTGCGGGAGTTGGTCACCACACATTCGCCTTCAAGGAAAATTTTATACAGATCGCTGGCGCGCGCGGAGCAGACTGGCGTCATGCCGCCAATCACGCGGTCGTTTTTAATCAGTTCCACCATCACCTGGCCGGGCAGTACGCGCTCAGGACAGTAGGCGATATTGATATCGGCCTCGTCGCCCGCCTGCTGCGGGAAGCTGAGATCGGGACGCGCCTCGGCCAGCCACTGCGCCATCTGCTCGGTAGCCCCAACAGGTGAAGTGGACTCAAGGATAACCAGCGCCCCTTTCTTCAGCACAGGCGCAATGGATTTTGCCGCCGCCTCGACGTAAACCATGTCAGGCTCATGATCGCCTTTAAAGGGCGTTGGAACCGCAATCAGGTACGCATCGGCTTCTACCGGCGTGGTGCTGGCGCGCAGGAAGCCACCGTCCACCGCCATTTTCACCACACGATCGAGATCGGGCTCCACGATATGAATTTCGCCACGGTTGATGGTTTCTACCGCGTGCGCGTTGATATCTACGCCAACGACCTGCTTTTGACGAGAGGCAAAGGCCGCCGCAGTAGGCAGCCCGATATAGCCAAGACCAACAACAGAGATGGTAGAAAAACTCATAGCGTTACCCGATTGTGTTTAAGTGCGTGCAAAATACGACCACAAGCCTGCCCGTCACCGTACGGATTGTGGGCCCGGCTCATCGCCTGATACTCTTCATCGTCATGCAGTAAGCGCGTGACCTCTTCGACAATACGACGCGGATCCGTTCCCACCAGACGCACGGTACCGGCAGTAACCGCTTCCGGGCGTTCGGTGGTTTCACGCATCACCAGTACCGGCTTACCGAGTGAAGGCGCCTCTTCCTGAATGCCGCCAGAATCAGTCAGGATCAGCCAGGCGTGGTTCATCAGCCAGACAAATGGCAAATAGTCCTGCGGCTCGATCAGGAGCACGTTTTCCACGTGGCCCAGGATACGGTTGACCGGTTCGCTGACGTTCGGGTTGAGGTGCACCGGATAGACAATCTGCACATCCTCGTTCTGCGCGGCGATTTCAGCCAGCGCGTGGCAGATTTGCTCAAAGCCACGGCCAAAGCTTTCGCGGCGGTGGCCCGTCACCAGAATCGTTTTCTTGCCGTTGTTCAGGAACGGATAGCGCGCAGCAAGTTCTGCCTGAAGCTCGCTGTTAGCCAGCACGCGGTCACGCACCCAAATCAGCGCATCAATGACCGTATTGCCGGTGACGAAGATCTTATTGTCGCTGATATTTTCGCGCAGCAGGTTCTGACGTGAGTTCTCGGTTGGCGCAAAATGGTACATCGCCAGGTGACCGGTGAGGGTACGGTTGGCCTCTTCCGGCCACGGGGAATAGAGATTGCCGGTACGCAGACCCGCTTCAATATGACCAACGGGGATACGCTGATAGAACGCGGCCAGGCTGGTCGCCACGGTGGTGGTGGTGTCGCCGTGCACCAGCACCACATCCGGCTTGAACGACTCCAGAATAGGCTTTAATTCTTGCAGAATACGGCAGGTGATTTCCGTCAGTCCCTGTCCCGGTTTCATTATATTGAGATCGTAATCCGGGACGATAGAAAAGAGGGTTAAGACCTGATCGAGCATCTCACGGTGCTGGGCAGTCACGCACACTTTCGCTTCAATATCAGGATCTCTGGCCAGCGCATGAACCAGAGGCGCCATCTTGATGGCCTCCGGCCTGGTGCCAAATACGGTTAGTACTTTCACATCGATTCTCTTCGATTAGACGATGAAGGCCGCAGCCTTCATCGTAGACGGCGTTCTTAGTTTGTGCGGCGACGCAATAACGCTACGCCAGCGCCAGTCAGTGCGCCCACAATCCCCCACATGATCATCAGGAATGCGCGACGCGGACTATCGCGTTTTACAGGCTCTTCAGGCGTTCTTAAATAACGATAGGTCTGAAAACGCGGGTCCAGCGTTGGACCGACGTTGAGCGTATTGAGCATGGCGCGGTTTTGGTCGTAATCAAGGTCAAAGTCAGGGCCAACGGCCTGGATATTTTCCAGACGTGCCTGAAGCATTGGGCGACCAAGAAGGAACATTTCTGAATCCGGGAGTTCGTCAGCCGGAACATCCGTTTCGCTACGGGAAATATTGTGCTGTTCCGCAATCTTCAGCGCCTGCTCAATATTATGTACGCGACGGGCGAAGATAGCCTTAGCGACCTCTTCCTGACGTTTGACCTGCGCTTTCATCTGAATAGTACGCGCAGCCCAGGCGCCTTTCAGCTCGTCATTCAGATGACTGGCCGCGCGCTGGCTGGCAAAAGCAACGTACTGACGCAACAGGTTATTGGCGTCCGGCGCCGTTTCCGCAATCAGCTTCACGCTGTCGCTAACGTTACGGAGCACATCGCCAGGCATAAACTGAATGTTATTAATCAGGTCATCCAGCAGCGCGGCATCCGCTTTGCTGTTACCGACCATGCGCTGCTTGTAGTAGTCCGTCTGGGACCAGAAATCGCGACGTGTATCCCACGACGCCAGCTGCATCACAAACTCTTTGTAGGATTCATCCATCACCGAAGCCTGATCCGGGGTCGCCAGATTGGCCTTGATATCAAGATTACGCAGGAATTGCTGCTGGGAGTAGTAGCCTCCAAGCATATTCACCGTTGGTCGGTCTGTGATCGCCGTGGCGCTCCACTCTTGTTTTGCAAAGAAGGTGTAGGCAAGCGCTAACAGCGCGAACCCCAGGGCAATCCCCACAATCCACAGTTTGCCCTGCCATAACACGCGAAACAAACCACGAATATCCAGCTCGTTCTCAGTGCCCACTGATTTCGCTCCCGCCAACGGTTGAGTCATCATAGTCCCGGTTTTACTTAGTTAATGTTGTGTTTTTGCCACTGTTCCGACGCATCCTGCGTTTTAAACGTTTAATAAAACGCGCGACTTTCCATGCACGCTTGATGCAGTAACCGTACATGAAAAATGCTAGCAAGAATAATACCAACATTACCCATTCAGGAATGAAATGTGCGTATTCCGCGGCTACGCCAATCGCAGCCAGAATAGCAGCCGCAAGCGTAATCAACACAAATGCCTGACGAGACGTGAAGCCGGCGCGCATAATCAGGTGATGAATATGCTGCCGATCGGGAGAAAACGGGCTCATCCCTTTACGCAGACGGCGGTACATTATAGCGACCATGTCCATCAGCGGGATGGCGATAATCCAGAGAGCCGTTACCGGGCTGATAGGGTGCGTTTTACCCTGCGTGGTTTCCAGCAGGACCCAGATAACCGTAAAGCCAATCAGGGTACTGCCCGCATCGCCCATAAAGACTTTATAGCGACGCCCTAACACACCCAGATTCAGGCAGATGTAAGGCAGGATGGCGGCAATCATGGCAAAGCACCACATTGACAGGCTGTACTGGCCGTCAAACCATAAGATGATGCCGATAGCGCCAAACGAAACAGAGGACAGCCCACCGAGCAGACCGTCTATACCGTCAACCATGTTAAAGGCGTTGATAGCCGCCCACACGGCAAACAGCGTCAGGAAGAAGCCGAATGGCCCAAGCACCAGCTCCCAGGGACCAAACACGTAGCCCAGGCTTCTGAGATAGAGGCCGCCTACCACCATCATAATGATGCCAATGGCCGCCTGTACCGTCGCGCGGAACTTCACGCTGATATCAAAACGATCATCAAGGGCGCCGACCAGTACCAGCACACCGGCACATGCCAGGTAGAGTGCGGCATGGGGGATATAGTAATCCGCGATCCCGAATGTGAAACAGATGCCTGCGTATACCGAAATGCCGCCCACCAGCGGAATAAGCCCCTGATGACGTTTACGGAAGTTCGGTTTGTCCACTAACCCAATTCTTTTTGCTACCTTGCGCGCAATGAACAAAAAACAGGTTGTGAATAAAAAAATACTGATCAGCTCAGTTACAGCAGTGAGTAGATTCACAATGGATTGCTCTCAACAAATGTTAGTCCCGGAAGTATAACCATGAAGCCTCTGCCTCAGAAGGATTAAAGATGGCTCATCACAACTCCCTTTGTATGTTTTTCAATCAATTATTTCTTTGACTGTGCAAACCTTCTTATTGTCGCACCGACAGGTCTAAATTGGGAGTGTGTGGTAATAGCGTATAGTCCATAAATAAAAAACGCCACGTAAAAACGTGGCGTTTACTGGGATTATTTGCGTTACGAGCGTTTCATCATGTCGAAGAAATCGTCGTTCGTTTTGGTCATCGCCAGTTTGTTAATGAGGAATTCCATTGCGTCGATTTCGCCCATTGGATGGATGATTTTACGCAGGATCCACATTTTCTGAAGCTCTTCCTGAGTGGTAAGCAGCTCTTCTTTACGGGTACCGGAACGGTTGTAGTCGATCGCCGGGAAGACGCGTTTTTCTGCGATTTTACGAGAAAGGTGCAGTTCCATGTTGCCTGTACCTTTAAACTCTTCGTAGATAACTTCGTCCATTTTGGAGCCGGTATCGATCAGCGCCGTCGCGATAATGGTCAGGCTACCGCCCTCTTCCACGTTACGCGCCGCACCGAAGAAACGCTTCGGACGATGCAGGGCGTTAGCATCCACACCACCGGTCAGTACTTTACCGGAAGCCGGCACCACGGTGTTGTAGGCACGCGCCAGACGGGTAATGGAGTCGAGCAGGATGATCACGTCTTTCTTGTGCTCAACCAGGCGTTTCGCCTTCTCGATAACCATTTCCGCAACCTGAACGTGGCGAGAAGCAGGCTCGTCGAAGGTAGACGCAACCACTTCCCCTTTCACTAGACGCTGCATCTCGGTCACTTCTTCCGGACGTTCGTCAATCAGCAGCACCATCAGCACACAGTCTGGATGGTTGTAAGCAATGCTCTGCGCGATGTTTTGCAGCAGCATGGTTTTACCGGCTTTTGGCGGCGCCACAATCAGACCACGCTGGCCACGACCAATTGGCGATGCCAGATCCAGCACACGAGCGGTTAAGTCTTCAGTAGACCCGTTACCACGCTCCATGCGCAGACGAGAGTTAGCGTGCAGCGGCGTTAAGTTCTCGAACAGGATCTTATTGCGGGAGTTTTCCGGTTTGTCGTAGTTAACTTCGTTAACCTTCAACAGCGCAAAGTAGCGTTCACCCTCTTTTGGAGGACGAATCTTACCTGAAATGGTGTCACCAGTGCGGAGGTTGAAACGGCGGATTTGGCTAGGGGATACGTAGATGTCGTCAGGGCCGGCGAGGTAGGAGCTGTCTGCGGAGCGGAGGAAACCAAATCCGTCTTGCAGTATCTCCAGCACACCGTCGCCAAAGATATCTTCGCCACTCTTAGCGTGCTGCTTCAGGATGGCGAAAATGATGTCCTGCTTGCGCATACGAGCCTGGTTTTCCAGTCCCATATTTTCGCCGAGAGTGATCAGCTCAGAAACCGGCGTATTCTTTAATTCGGTAAGATTCATAATGGTGTGGGTTCTTAAACTCGGGGTGATTCTCGAACTTAATGTTGTGAATGGTATGGCAGGGTCATCCATGCCTGTTTAGCGGCCATCACCTCATGTCTGTTCGCTGTCTGGTCACAGGGAAAGAACGCAGAACTGAAACGACAAGACGGATTGAGTGACAAGCCCGGAATCTAGCAACTTCACGCACTGTTTAAGTTAACAACGGGAAGTATCGGGTAAAACAAGATTCAAACAACAAGATATGTTTAAAACGTAGTCATAGCTAACTTAGCACGACTAAAGCCGGGCGTCCAGAGCTCGCCGTTAATTAGGCGTTCTGGACGCTCGGCTGAGAAACCTTACGCCAGGTTAGCGTCCAGGAACTCTTTCAGTTGACCTTTGGACAGTGCGCCCACTTTGGTCGCCGCCACGTCACCGTTCTTGAACAGCAGCAGGGTCGGGATGCCACGGATACCGTATTTTGGCGCGGTGCCCGGGTTCTGGTCGATGTTCAGCTTGGCAACGGTCAGTTTGCCCTGATATTCGTCAGCGATTTCATCCAGAATCGGAGCGATCATTTTGCAAGGACCACACCATTCAGCCCAGAAATCAACGAGGATCAGCCCGTCAGCTTTAAGTACGTCCGTGTCAAAACTGTCGTCAGTCAGGTGAATAATTTTATCGCTCATATATAACTCCACAGGAATAAGCCTGGTACGTTGGTTTTGTCTCCACCAACGACGTGTTGATGTCGCATTAACCAACTAAAGGTTGACTTTATTTCACCGGATACGCTTTCGTAAAGCAATAGTAAGCTGATATTCTACCACACTATGAGCAAAACACATTTAACAGAACAGAAGTTTTCCGACTTCGCCCTGCACCCAAAGGTTATCGAAGCCCTTGAAACTAAAGGGTTTCATAACTGCACGCCCATTCAGGCTCTCGCCCTGCCGCTGACGCTGGCCGGTCGCGACGTTGCAGGGCAGGCGCAAACCGGTACTGGCAAAACGATGGCGTTTTTAACGTCAACGTTTCATTATTTACTTTCTCACCCGGCGATTGCAGACCGCAAAGTTAACCAGCCGCGCGCGCTAATTATGGCCCCGACGCGAGAACTGGCGGTACAGATCCACGCAGACGCTGAGCCCCTGGCGCAAGCCACCGGCCTGAAACTTGGCCTGGCCTATGGCGGCGACGGCTACGATAAACAGCTGAAAGTGCTGGAAAGCGGCGTCGATATCCTGATTGGGACCACCGGCCGTCTTATCGACTACGCCAAACAGAACCATATCAACCTCGGCGCAATCCAGGTCGTGGTGCTGGATGAAGCAGACCGCATGTACGATCTGGGCTTCATTAAAGACATCCGCTGGCTGTTCCGCCGTATGCCTGCGGCAAACCAGCGTCTGAACATGCTGTTCTCCGCAACCCTGTCATACCGCGTACGTGAACTCGCATTCGAGCAGATGAACAATGCCGAATATGTTGAAGTAGAACCGGAGCAGAAAACCGGGCACCGCATTAAAGAAGAGCTCTTCTATCCTTCTAATGAAGAGAAAATGCGCCTGCTGCAAACCCTGATCGAAGAAGAGTGGCCGGATCGCGCGATTATCTTCGCGAACACCAAACACCGCTGTGAAGATATCTGGGGTCACCTGGCGGCAGATGGTCACCGTGTGGGCCTGCTGACCGGCGACGTGGCGCAGAAAAAACGCCTGCGCATTCTCGACGAATTTACTCGTGGCGACCTTGATATTCTGGTCGCGACCGACGTGGCGGCCCGTGGCCTGCACATTCCAGCCGTGACGCACGTCTTTAACTATGACCTGCCAGATGACTGTGAAGACTATGTACACCGTATCGGTCGTACCGGTCGTGCCGGCGCAAGCGGTCACTCCATCAGCCTTGCGTGTGAAGAGTATGCGCTGAATCTTCCGGCCATTGAGACCTACATCGGTCACTCTATTCCACAGAGCAAATACAATCCGGACGCGCTGTTGAGCGAGCTGCCGCCACCTAAGCGCCTTACCCGTCCACGCTCCGGCAATGGTCCGCGTCGTTCCGGCGGTGCACCGCGTAATCGTCGTCGTTCAGGTTAAAAAATATGCTCAGCTCCACCTCGCTTTATGCGGCAATTGATCTCGGTTCGAATAGTTTTCATATGCTGGTTGTGCGCGAGGTGGCGGGAAGCATACAAACGCTGACGCGCATTAAGCGCAAGGTCCGCCTCGCGGCGGGCCTGAGCAGCGATAATCACCTCTCCCCGGAAGCCATGGAACGTGGCTGGCAGTGTCTGCGTCTGTTTGCAGAACGTTTGCAGGATATCCCGCTCAGTCAAATTCGCGTTGTTGCCACGGCGACCCTTCGTCTGGCGGTTAACGCTGGCGATTTCATTGCCAGAGCACAGGAAATTCTGGGCTGCCCGGTGCAGGTCATCAGCGGTGAAGAAGAAGCGCGTCTGATTTATCAGGGTGTGGCGCATACGACCGGCGGCGACGATCGTCGTCTGGTGGTCGATATCGGTGGCGCCAGTACCGAACTGGTCACGGGCACAGGCGCGCAGGCGACGTCACTGTTCAGCCTGTCGATGGGCTGTGTGACCTGGCTGGAACGCTACTTTACCGATCGAAACCTTGCCAAAGAGAATTTTGACGAGGCGGAAAACGCGGCGCGTGCGGTCCTGCGCCCGGTCATGGACGAACTGCGCTATCACGGCTGGAAAGTGTGTGTCGGCGCGTCCGGAACCGTTCAGGCGTTGCAGGAAATCATGATGGCACAGGGAATGGACGAGCGGATCACGCTTGCCAAACTCCAGCAGCTTAAACAGCGCGCCATCCAGTGTGGTCGTCTGGAAGAGCTTGAAATAGAAGGGCTGACGCTCGAACGCGCGCTGGTTTTCCCCAGTGGGCTCGCCATTCTGATCGCCATTTTTACTGAACTCAATATCCAGTGTATGACCCTGGCAGGCGGTGCGCTGCGCGAAGGTCTGGTCTACGGAATGCTGCACCAGTCGGTCGATCAGGACATCCGTAGCCGTACGCTGCGTAACGTTCAGCGCCGCTTTATTGTGGATATCGACCAGGCACACAGAGTGAGTCAACTGGCGTCACTGTTTGCCGATCAGGTGAAAAAAAGCTGGGATATTGAACCGTTAAGCCGCGATCTGCTGCTAAGCGCCTGTGCGCTACATGAAATTGGTCTCAGCGTGGAGTACAAGCAGGCACCGCTGCACGCGGCCTGGCTGGTGCGTAATCTCGATTTACCGGGCTATACGCCCGCCCAGAAGAAGCTGCTGGCCACCCTGCTGCTAAATCAGACTAACGCCGTCGATCTCTCTTCCCTTCACCAGCAGAACGCTGTGCCGCCGCGCGTGGCGGAGCATCTGTGTCGTCTGCTTCGCCTGGCGATCCTGTTTGCCAGCCGGCGTCGTGATGATTTGCTGCCAGCCATTACGCTGGCGGCAGACGATGAGAAACTGACGCTGACGCTACCGGAAAACTGGCTTGAGGATCATCCGCTTGGGGCGGAACTGATTGAGCAGGAGTACCAGTGGCAGAGCTATGTGCACTGGGCGCTTGATGTGAAGTGACCCTTTGAAGCGTGCCGGGTGGCGGCTTCGCCTTACCCGGCCTGCAAATAGTTATCCCTTCTCTTTGGCTTTTGCCAGCATCGCGCGAATGTTTGCCACGTTTGCCTGCCCTTTGTGCATACGCTCTTCAGCGGTAATGACTTTACGCTCCTGCTCCCAGATAAGATCGTCCTGAGGCAACTCCAGCAGAAAACGGCTCGGCTCCGGGCGCACCAGCTCACCATACTGACGGCGCTCTTTGCACAGCGTAAACGTCAGCTCCTTCTGCGCACGAGTGATCCCCACGTAGGCCAGACGGCGCTCTTCGTCGACGTTATCTTCATCAATGCTGCTCTGGTGCGGCAATAAGCCCTCTTCCATCCCCACCAGATAGACATAGGGGAACTCCAGCCCTTTCGAGGCATGTAACGTCATTAGCTGAACCTGATCGGCCTCTTCTTCGCTTTCGCCGCGCTCCATCATATCGCGCAGCGTGAAGCGGGTGACCACCTGCGTCAGGGTCATGGGCTCGTCAATCTCAGATCCTTCAAGCATTTCGGTCATCCAGCTGAAGAGCTGGTTAACGTTTTTCATCCGCATCTCGGCTGCTTTCGGGCTGGCAGAGGTTTCATACAACCAGGATTCGTAATCAATGCCGTGGATCAGATCGCGTACTGCCGCCACAGGCTCGCGCTCTGCCAGACGCTGCACCTCACCCAGCCAGTGGGTAAAGCGGGTTAAGGCGTCATAGCCGCGCCCGGTCAGGGTCTGGCTCAGCCCCATATCGAAGCTGGCGGTGAACAGGCTTTTGTTGCGGGTCATCGCCCATTCACCCAGTTTTTGCAGCGTCGCAGAGCCAATCTCGCGTTTCGGCGTGTTCACGATGCGCAGGAAAGCGCTGTCGTCATCCGGGTTGGTCAGCACGCGCAGATAGGCCAGCAGATCCTTGATTTCCGGACGCGAAAAGAACGACGTACCGCCGGAGATTTTGTAGGGAATCCGGTTCTGCATCAGCATCTTTTCAAAGACGCGCGACTGGTGGTTTCCGCGATAGAGGATCGCATAATCCTTGTATTCAGTTTTGTTGACGAAGTGATGGGCAATCAGCTCGCCCGTTACGCGCTCCGCTTCGTGCTCTTCGTTGTTGGCGCTGAGCACTTTCAACTCGGTGCCGTAACCCAGTTCGGAGAACAGGCGCTTCTCAAAGACGTGCGGGTTATTGGCAATCAGGATGTTCGCCGCCTTCAGGATGCGCCCGGAAGAACGGTAGTTCTGCTCCAGCTTAATCACCTGCAACGCCGGGAAGTCTTTGCTCAGTAGCACCAGGTTTTGCGGACGCGCGCCACGCCATGAATAAATCGACTGATCGTCATCGCCTACGACGGTAAAGCGTGCACGCTGCCCTACCAGCAGCTTCACCAGCTCGTACTGGCTGGTGTTGGTATCCTGGTATTCATCCACCAGCAGGTAACGGATTTTGTTCTGCCAGCGCTCGCGTACCTCTTCATTCCGCTGAAGCAGCAGCGTCGGCAGCAGGATCAGATCGTCGAAATCCAGGACGTTACAGGCTTTCATATGCGCGTCGTACAGACCGTAGCAGTGGGCAAAGATGCGGTCGCGCTCGCCTTTGGCGCTTGCCGCTGCCTGGGCCGGCGTCATCAGATCGTTTTTCCAGTTCGAGATCGTCGAGATCAGCTGTTGCAACAGCACTTTGTCATCTTCGATCAGCCCTTCCGTCAGCTCTTTAAGCAGCGCCACCTGGTCGGTGTCATCGAAGAGAGAAAAGTTGGACTTCATGCCCAGCGCCGCGTATTCGCGCTTGATAATATCCAGACCCAGCGTGTGGAAGGTGGAGATCATCAGCCCGCGCGCCTCTTTACGGCCCAGCGTCTGGCCGACGCGCTCTTTCATCTCACGCGCCGCTTTGTTGGTAAAGGTGACCGCCGCGATATGGCGCGCCTGGTATCCACAACCCCGAATTAAGTGGGCGATTTTGTTGGTGATCACGCGTGTTTTACCGGATCCCGCTCCTGCCAGCACCAGGCAGGGTCCGGTGACGAATTCGACAGCATGTTGTTGTCCGGGGTTTAAACGCATAAATGGTCACTCAATGAAAGTCGGGAGAGGAGGAAAAACGCGTGGTAGTATACCGACCGTAAACTAGTCGACTCAAGGCACGATCATGGCAAAAACAGCAGCAGCACTGCATATCCTTGTTAAAGAAGAGAAACTGGCACAGGATCTGCTCGAACAGATTAAAAACGGCGCCGACTTCGGCAAACTGGCGAAGAAACACTCGATTTGCCCGTCAGGCAAACGCGGTGGTGACTTAGGCGAGTTCCGCCAGGGCCAGATGGTCCCGGCGTTTGATAAAGTGGTCTTCTCCTGCCCGGTGCTGGAGCCAACTGGCCCTCTGCACACACAATTCGGCTATCACATTATCAAAGTGTTATACCGCAACTAATCAAAAGCCCGGTGCATTGACTCACCGGGCTTTTTTATTTAGGTGTTCCGGCGTTCAGATACCGTCGCCGTATTCGAAGGTGTGATGAATACCGTTGAAGTGCTGATCCATATCCATCGACGGCTTATCGCTGTCTGGCTTACCGACGATGCGCGCCGGGACGCCAGCGGCGGTGGTGTGCGGCGGTACAGGCTGGAGCACAACCGACCCCGCGCCAATCTTCGCGCCGCGTCCGACTTCAATATTGCCGAGGATTTTAGCGCCCGCGCCAATCATCACCCCTTCACGAATTTTCGGATGGCGATCGCCGCTGGTTTTACCGGTACCGCCCAGCGTAACGGATTGCAGGATCGACACGTCATCTTCGATCACCGCCGTTTCACCTACAACAATGCCGGTGGCGTGATCGAGCATGATCCCGCGGCCAATTTTCGCCGCCGGGTGAATATCGACCTGGAAGGTCACGGACACCTGGTTTTGCAGGAAGATGGCCAGCGCGCGGCGTCCCTCATTCCATAACCAGTGGCCGATGCGGTACGCCTGTAAAGCATGGAAGCCTTTGAGATACAGTAGCGGCGTGGAGTATTTATCCACCGCCGGGTCACGCGTGCGCACGGCCTGGATGTCGCAGGCGGCAGAAGCAATCATCTCCGGATCTGCGGCGTAGGCCTCTTCTACCACCTCACGAATGGCAATAGCAGGCATGATAGGGGAAGCCAGTTTATTGGCGAGCATATAGCTCAGGGCGCTGCCGAGATTTTCGTGCTTAAGTAGCGTCGCGTGATAGAAACTGGCCAGCATGGGCTCACAGTCGGCCAAAGCTCGGGCTTCGGCCTTAATATTATTCCAGACGATATCCAGTTCTTCACACGGCATTGCTTGCTCCAGACGATAGTTAATGACCAGCCAGTTCTGCGCTGGCTGGGTCATTCAGGTGACGATACTTCCCGGCTAATTGCTGCTGCGCTCGTCCTTGCGCGCACGACCTAATAAGGTCAATGCTGCCTCGCGCGCATTTTTTCCGCAATACAATACCTGATAAATTTCCTCGGTTATTGGCATTTCGACACCGAAACGGTGCGCCAGTTCGCGAACTTCCTTGGTATTACGATAGCCTTCAACCACCTGACCAATCTTCTCCTGCGCGCTTTTTACATCGCTGCCCTGTCCGAGCATCATGCCAAAGCGGCGGTTACGCGACTGGTTATCGGTGCAGGTCAGCACCAGGTCGCCCAGCCCTGCCATTCCCATAAAGGTGGCCGGATCGGCACCCAGCGCTTCGCCCAGGCGGGACATTTCGGTCAGGCCACGGGTGATCAGCGCAGTACGCGCATTCGCGCCGAAACCGATGCCGTCAGACATCCCGGCCCCGATGGCAATGACGTTCTTCACCGCACCGCCCAGCTGCACGCCGATAAAATCGGGGTTGCTGTACACGCGGAAGCTTTTGCCGCAGTGCAGCAGTTGCTGAAGATCGTCGGAAAATGCCTGGTCGGTGGACGCCAGCGAAATCGCCGTCGGCAAGCCCGCAGCCAGCTCTTTGGCAAACGTCGGCCCGGAGATCACCGCCAGCGGGATCGCTGTTCCCAGCGCTTCGCGGGCAACATCCTGCAACAGACGTCCGGTTTCCGCTTCCAGCCCCTTCGTCGCCCACACAATACGCGCATCCGCACGCATCAGCGGCTTAATCTGACGCAGGACTTCGCCAAACACATGGCTTGGCACCACAATCAAAATATTGCGGCTGGCCGCCAGCGCGGTCGCGAGGTCGCTTTCCAGATACAGGGAGTCAGGGAACGGAACGTCCGGGAGAAACGCCACATTGCAGCGGTCGTGTTGCAACGTCGCGATATGTTTTGGATCGTGGCCCCACAGGACCACGTCGTGACCATTTCTTGCCAGGGTGATGGCAAGAGCGGTGCCGTAAGAGCCGGCACCGATCACAGTCATTGACGCATTAACAGTGCTCATCAGGCATCCTGATGTTGTTCGGTACCTTCGCCAGCCTGCTGCTGTAGATAGTTCATGAACAGCGCATCAAAGTTTACTGGCGCAAGGTTCAGTTGCGGGAATGTACCGCGAGAAACCAGGCTGGTGATGCATTCACGCGCATACGGGAACAGGATGTTCGGGCAGTATGCACCCAGGCAATGCGCCATCTGGTTGCCTTCGATGCCACCGATGGAGAAGATACCGCCCTGCTGAACTTCGCACAGGAATGCGGTTTCTTCGCCCAGAGAGGCGGTCACGGTGACACGCAGTACGACTTCATACACATCATCCGCCAGTTGGGTGGATGCGGTATCCAGATCAAGTTTAACCTCTGGCTGCCAGTCTTTCTGGAAAACGTGCGGCGCATTTGGCGCTTCGAAAGAGACATCCTTGGTGTAGATGCGCTGGATCTGGAAAGTCATCTCGGTGTTGTTTTGTTCTGACATGGAAAAACCCTTTTTAATTGTCCTAAAGTCTCTAGCTCAGCAGCGGATCGAGTCCACCACGGGCGTCGAGCGCATACAAGTCATCACAGCCGCCAATGTGCTGCGCATCAATAAAAATCTGTGGAACCGTTGTGCGACCACTGCGTTGGATCATCTCTTCGCGTTTAATCGCGTCACCATCGATCGGCAGTTCCTTGAACGTTACGCCTTTGCTGGACAGCAGCGCTTTCGCTCGGTGGCAGAACGGGCACGTTGCTTTGGTGTAGATCTCAATATTGGCCATCACTTAACTCCTTATTTACCGCGCACTAAAGGAAGATTCTCCCCGCTCCAGCCGGAGATGCCTTCTTTCAGCACCGTTACGTTTTCAAAGCCTGCTTTATGCAGTGCGTTGGCAGATTCCTGCGCCTGCATGCCAGTGCCGTCAACAACAATAATCGGCTGGGCTTTATGCTTCTCCAGCTCACCAATGTTGTTCGCTTTAATTTCCGCTGGCAGCAGGTTGATAGCACCTGCGATGTGACCCTTGCGGAAATCGTCGCGCTGACGCAGATCGACAACCACGGCGTCCTCTTTGTTGATCAGACGTGTCGCTTCACCGCGGGTGATCACCTTAATTTTAGACGTCAGTCCCTTAAATGTGGTGAACAGTACAGCGACCAGCAGGCCAATCCACGCGATGCTCAGAACCGGGTGGCGGCTAACGAATTGCATAATTTCTTGCATGGGGGGTAACAACTCCCGACTAAGTGATTAAAAAAACCAGGACAGGAGTATACCTGTGCGCTGTGGCAAATACAGCCAGCGACATAAAGCTAATCTATTTTCTGCGGCATGCCACGTAAAAAAAGCCTCAAAATGGCTTGAGAACAGCATTGCCCCCGCGCTTTCTTTGATCTTCTGCGGCTATTTTATCGATTCAGCTGTAGTAAAATTACGCAAATTTTTTGTCTCTTGAGCATGAGGTTGTCGCAATGTCGGTTTCTAAAAAACCTATGGTACTGGTGATTCTGGATGGCTATGGCTACCGTGAAGATCAACAGGATAACGCCATTTTCAACGCCAAAACCCCGGTTATGGATGCGCTATGGGCAAAACGTCCCCACACCCTGATTGATGCGTCTGGCCTGGAAGTGGGTCTGCCGGATCGTCAGATGGGCAACTCTGAAGTGGGTCACGTTAACCTGGGTGCGGGCCGTATCGTTTATCAGGACCTGACGCGCCTGGACGTTGAAATCAAAGAACGTACATTCTTTGCCAACCCAACGCTCACCGGAGCGGTTGATAAAGCCGTTGCCGCAGGCAAGGCCGTTCACATTATGGGTCTGCTCTCTGCGGGGGGCGTTCACAGCCACGAAGATCACATCATGGCGATGGTAGAACTGGCCGCTGAGCGCGGTGCGGAAAAAATCTATCTGCACGCCTTCCTGGATGGTCGCGATACGCCGCCACGCAGCGCAAAAGGTTCTCTTGAAGCGTTTGAAGATAAATTTGCCGCACTGGGCAAAGGCCGCGTGGCGTCCATCGTTGGCCGTTACTATGCCATGGACCGCGACAACCGCTGGGACCGCGTTGAGCAAGCCTATGATCTGCTGACCCTGGCAAAAGGTGAGTTCCAGTTCCCGACCGCCGTTGAAGGCCTGGAAGCGGCTTACGCGCGTGATGAAAACGACGAATTTGTGAAGGCAACCGTGATCCGCGCTGAAGGCCAGGCCGATGCCGCCATGGAAGATGGCGATGCGCTGATCTTCATGAACTTCCGTGCTGACCGCGCGCGCGAAATCACCCGCGCCTTCGTCAACAGCGATTTCGACGGTTTCGCCCGTAAGAAAGTGGCGAAGATCGATTTCATCCAGTTGACCGAGTATGCAGCGGATATCAAAGCCCCATGCGCGTATCCACCCGCTTCCCTGGAAAATACCTTCGGCGAGTGGATGGCGAAAAACGATAAAACGCAGCTGCGCATCTCCGAAACTGAGAAGTATGCGCACGTGACCTTCTTCTTTAACGGCGGCGTAGAAGAGCCGTTTAAAGGCGAAGACCGCATCCTGATTAACTCGCCGAAAGTCGCCACTTACGATCTCCAGCCAGAAATGAGCTCTGCGGAGCTGACCGAAAAACTGGTGGCCGCGATCGAAAGCGGTAAATACGACACCATCATCTGTAACTATCCGAATGGCGACATGGTGGGCCACACCGGCGTGATGGAAGCAGCCGTTAAAGCGGTTGAAGCGCTGGACCACTGCGTTGAGCAGGTCGCGAAAGCGGTTGAATCCGTGGGCGGCCAGCTGCTGATCACCGCTGACCACGGTAACGCAGAACAGATGCGTGATCCGGCAACCGGTCAGGCGCATACCGCCCATACCAACCTGCCTGTTCCACTGATTTATGTAGGTGATAAATCAGTGAAAGCTGTGGAAGGCGGCAAGCTTTCCGACATCGCGCCAACCATGTTGTCGCTGATGGGTATGGAAATCCCTGAAGAGATGACTGGCAAGCCGCTGTTCATCGTGGAATAATCGCTCCCCATGAGGGGAAAGGCGATTTTTTCAATCACATGGGTCGTGAAGCCGCTTCGGTTATCAGTCAGACCTCTGCTTTGCGCCAGCGCACTCAGCGCTGGCGTATTGCTGTGCGCCGCATCCGCCCACGCGGATGACCGCGATCAGCTTAAATCCATTCAGGCCGATATCGCCGCCAAAGAGCGTGCGGTACGTCAGCAGCAACAGCAGCGCGCCACCCTGCTCGCCCAGCTTAAAAAGCAGGAAGAGGCCATTTCCGCCGCCGCGCGTAAGCTGCGTGAAACACAAAACACCCTTGCCCAGCTCAATAAGCAAATCGATGAAATGAACGCGTCGATTGCGAAACTGGAGCGTCAGCGCGATGCCCAGGAGCGGAACCTTGCTGCACAGCTTGATGCTGCTTTCCGTCAGGGTGAGCACACAGGCCTTCAGCTGATCCTCAGCGGTGAAGAGAGCCAGCGTGGTCAGCGTTTACAGGCCTATTTCGGCTATCTAAACCAGGCGCGTCAGGAGACCATTGCGCAGCTGAAACAGACGCGCGAAGAAGTCACCACGCAAAAAGCCGAGCTGGAAGAGAAGCAGAGCCAGCAGCAAACGCTGCTCTACGATCAGCAGGCGCAGCAGGAGAAGCTTGAGCAGGCGCGCAATGAGCGTAAGAAGACGCTCGCCGGGCTGGAGTCCTCTATCCAGGCAGGACAAAGCCAGCTGAGCGAAATGCGCGCCAACGAATCCAGACTGCGTAACAGCATTGCCCGGGCAGAAGCCGCGGCCAAAGCGCGCGCCGAAAAAGAAGCGCGCGAAGCGCAGGCGGTGCGTAATAAGCAGCAGGAAGCCTCCCGGAAAGGCACCACCTACAAACCGACTGAAAATGAACGTTCCCTGATGTCGCGTACCGGCGGCCTCGGCTCCCCGCGTGGTCAGGCTTACTGGCCCGTTCGCGGTACGATCCTGCATCGCTATGGCGAACAGTTGCAGGGTGAGCTACGTTGGAAGGGGATCGTTATCGGTGCGTCTGAAGGTAGCGAAGTGAAAGCCATCGCCGATGGCCGCGTGATCCTGGCCGACTGGCTACAGGGTTATGGGCTCGTGGTGGTGGTTGAACACGGTAAAGGCGATATGAGTCTTTACGGCTACAACCAGAGCGCGCTGGTCAGCGTTGGCACCCAGGTGCGCGCGGGTCAACCCATTGCCCTTGTGGGCAGCAGTGGCGGTCAGGGCCGCCCGTCACTCTATTTCGAAATTCGTCGTCAGGGTCAGGCGGTCAATCCACAGCCGTGGTTGGGAAGATAGGTTTTGCTTCAATTTCGTCGAATTGTTGTTTCCGTAGTCAGCGCACTGGCGCTGGCTGCACCGGTTTATGCAGGCAAACTCGCGATTGTGATTGATGACTTCGGTTATCGACCACACTATGAAAATCAGGTGCTGGCGATGCCGCCAGCCATCTCTGTCGCCGTCCTGCCTAATGCGCCTCACGCGCATGAAATGGCGACCAAAGCGCACAATGGCGGCCATCAGGTCCTCATCCATCTGCCGATGGCCCCCCTCAGCAAGCAGCCGCTGGAAAAAGATACCCTGCGCCCGGACATGAGCAGCGACGAGATCGATCGCATCATCCGCGATGCGTACAATAAAGTGCCGTATGCCGTGGGTCTGAATAACCATATGGGCAGCGCGATGACCTCCAGCCTGTACGGTATGCTGAAAGTGATGCAGGCGCTGGAGCGTTACAATCTCTATTTCCTCGACAGCATGACCATCGGCAACAGCCAGGCGATGCGTGCCGCTCAGGGGACAGGTGTAAAAGTCATCAAGCGCAAAGTATTCCTGGACGACTCCCAGAACGAAGCGGATATCCGCGTGCAGTTCAACCGCGCGGTACAGCTGGCGCGCCGTAACGGTTCGGCGATTGCCATTGGGCATCCGCATCCGTCTACCGTTCGCGTTTTGCAGCAAATGTTGTCGGGCTTACCCGCCGATATTACGCTGGTGCGTCCGAGCGATCTGCTCAATGAACCTCAGGTGGATACTTCTCGTCCGGGTAGCACGCAACCATCCGCAACGCAGCCGCGTAATCCATTCCGCGGCGTGAAGAACTGCACGCTGAAACAGCCGCCTGAACCGGTCTATGCAACCCGCTTCTTCTCGGTGATTGGCGAAAGCATCAGCAGCAGTACACTGGTTAAATACGTCCAGCAACAGTGGCAGGGTTGGGGAAAAAAAGCCTGATCGGCTAACGCCTATTCTGCCAGATAAGAGTCCGACTGCTCTTTTGCAACGGACTCTTTCTTTTCCCGATCCTGATACCAGGCCTTGAAATACTTCAAAAAACTGTACGCCGTGGCATAAAACCCTGTCACCACACCTACTTTGCCCTGACGCCAGGCACCGCTAAACAGATACCATTTGAAAAATGCGCCGATAGCGCTGATCGCGCCGCGACCAAGAGAGGGACGTATCGTCTGATATTGAACCAGGCGAGTGGTATATCCGTTTAATTTATTAAAAAGTTCATGCAGCGAATGAAACGTCTCATGTCTGACATAACCTGGAATACGTTCAGAACGGAGAAAACCTTCAACCTGATCGTCTACTGGCCGGTTATTAAATCGCGACTGCGTACGGTTAAAAAGACGCACCGGATAATCCGGTGATGAGACGGGATAAATCGTTCGGACATTTTCTCCCAAAACAAACCAGTGACGACATATCCGCCACGCCATATCCAGTTCGGGTTCATCGCCCATTTTTAATTCTAAAATAGCATCAACGGTTTCTTGATCGAGTATTTCGTCACTGTCCATGCACAGCACCCAGTCGTTATGCGCATGGGATACGGCATGGTTCATCTGCTCGCCGTGCCAGCTATATTTTTTGAATATGGGCGACAATCCATAACTCTGGCAAATATATATCGTCGAGTCTGTACTTCCGGAATCCACTATAACGAATTCATCTGCTATTTTTAAAAGAGGAGGAATAACATCGTGCAACGTTCTTTCGGAGTTAAACGTTAATAAGCAGACCGTTATTTTAAACATATTTTCACTCTCTCAATAACGACATAAAATTTTTCACTCATACTATCGAATTGAGAAGAGGCGATTAAAGTCTTAAATCGCACTTTTAAAATAAGCGCGTTTAAAATGTTTTCTTGTAAAAAGACAAAGAAATACAAAAAATCTATTTTATTTCAGTAAATTCTTTATAATGCGGTCAGATGAAGGGTAGCATACGGATTCAGACATGCCGCAAAAACGTAAAATCCTCCTCCTGGACACGGGCAAAGAATGGGGGGGAGGTACCAACAGTATGCTTGAGCTTCTGAAGCGAATCAACCGCGACAAATTCGACATTACTTGTTGTTTTTACAGTGATTATAGTCGTGCTGAAGGTCAAACGATTGGCCAGGTGCTCAATAGCATTGGGATCCCGCTACTCGTTATCCCTCAACGTAAGCAACCGGCATGGGCAAAACTACTGAAAGAAGCGGGACGTGGTCTGCTGTTTTTCTCGCGTTCAGCGCGCAAAGCATTTACGCGGCATATCGATACCCTGTGGCGCATTCGCCCCAACGTCAGCAAGATCGAGACCATTTTCAGGGAAGGTGGATTCGATACGCTGTATATGAACAACCAGCCAGGCTCTAACGAAGAAGGGTATCTGGCGGGCGCAAACCTGCATGCGCGGATAATCCAGCACTGCCGGATTGAACCGGTGCTGACCCCGCCGCTGGTGAAGCTGGTCAATGCCCATGCCACAAAAATCATCGCCGTCTCGCACGGCGTTGAACGCGTGTTGCTTCAGCATGGCGTCCGGCCAGCGCTGTGTACCACGGTCAACAATGCTATCGACATCCACCAGCCTTTGCCCGACCGACGCGCGATGCGCCAGCGTCTGAACATTGATGACGACACGTTTGTGTTCGGCAGCATTGGCTCGCTAATCCCTCGCAAAGCCAACCACCATACGCTGGAGGCGCTGGCACAGTTCAGCCAGAGGCACCCGCAGGCAAAATGGAAGATGGTGCTGGTCGGTGAAGGGGCGGAGCGCGGCGCACTGGCGGCACAGGCTGACGCGCTGGGTATTGCTGAGCACGTCATTTTTACCGGTTTCCAGAACACGCCTTTTGACTATCTCGCCACCTTTGACGCATTTATTCTGGCCTCGAAGAGCGAAGGCCTGCCGCGCGTCGTGCTGGAGGCAATGCTGCTGAATATTCCCGTGATTGGTTCAAAGGTGACCGGCACGGCAGAATTGATCGATCATGAGTCGACCGGCCTGCTGTTTCCCTGGAGCGACGTGTCGCAACTTGCTCAACATCTGGATAATATCTGGCAGGATCCTGCTCTGCGCGCCCGGCTCGCCGCTGCCGCACACCAGAATGTCTGCAACATGTATGCCATTGAAAGCTATGTTAACGGTGTCGAGGCCGTTCTTGGCGCGCAATAACCAAACGAGAAGAACATGTTTAAATTCCTGAATGCTCGCTACCGCCACATTACCGGGCGTCATAACATTCCTTACGCTTCCCTTCCGGTCACGCGCGATCTCGTTGCGGTGGATTCTATTGTGATCCCGTGTACGGGCGCGGATTTCGTCGAAGAGGCGTTATTGTCAGCGACCTTTGCAGAGCGTTATGCCACCGACGTCAGCGAGATTGTTATCGTCAGCGATCAGCCTGAATCCGCTTTCGGCGAGCTGCCGCCAAAAACCCGCGTTGTTACCCTCACGCTTCCAAAACGTGAAGAAGGTTACCGCTATAAGCAGATCTACCTCAGTCGTCTGGTGAAGCTTAACGCTCCGTTGCAGGCGCGCGGTGAAGGTGTGCTGATGATCGACTCCGATCTCAACCTGCTTAAAATGCCAGAGATCAACATGGCGGATATGCACATCTACTCCAGCTTCCGTCAGGGCAAAATGATTGCCAAGCTGGACGGCGCGCCAGCGGAGAAAGTGCCGGCATATTACAAAGAAACGGTGCGTCCGTATCTGGTCGATCACGTTAACGGCGCGTTTCTTGCCGCCACCAAAAAGACCTGGCGCCGTATCTGCCCGCTGTGGCTGACGCTGTTCCAGGATACCTGGGAGCTGATGGACGACACGCAGCCGCCGACCGATCAGCTGCCGCTCGCTGCGCTGCTGGACATGCTGGATGTAAAAACGGTTAACCTCGGTGACTGGATGAACTGGCCGGTCTCCAAGAAGATCGGCGGTCAGGAAGCCGTTGTGCCGAAAGAGGTGATTGGCGCGCACGGTGGTTTCCCGCTTTCCGAATGGCAGAAGTATCTGGAATCGCCGGATAACAGGCTGCTGTTCAAAGGCCAGGATTACACCCGCAAGGTGCGTTACCTGACGGACGAAGAGAAAAAGAATCAGTAAAAAAAGGGGCCGCTGGCCCCTTTTTAATTACTTATCCCAGCTCAGGATCACTTTCCCTGACTGGCCGGACCGCATTGCGTCAAAGCCCTGCTGGAACTCATCGATGGAGAAACGGTGAGTGATAATCGGGGACAGATCCAGACCGGACTGGATCAGCGCGGCCATCTTGTACCAGGTTTCGAACATCTCACGGCCATAGATGCCCTTAATGAACAGCCCCTTGAAGATGACTTTGTTCCAGTCAATGGACATATCTGACGGTGGAATACCCAGCATCGCGATACGGCCACCGTGGTTCATGGTGTCGAGCATGGTGCGGAACGCCGGTGGCGCGCCGGACATCTCCAGACCCACGTCAAAGCCTTCGGTCATGCCCAGCTCTTCCATCACATCGGTCAGGCTCTCTTTCGAGACATCCACCGCGCGGGTGACGCCCATTTTGCGCGCCAACGACAGGCGGTATTCGTTCACGTCGGTGATCACCACGTTGCGCGCACCCACATGCTTCGCCACGGCTGCCGCCATAATGCCGATGGGGCCCGCGCCGGAAACCAGCACGTCTTCACCCACCAGGTCGAAGGAGAGCGCCGTGTGTACCGCGTTGCCGAACGGGTCGAAAATGGAGGCCAGATCGTCAGAGATATTGTCCGGGATTTTGAAGGCGTTAAACGCCGGGATCACCAGATATTCCGCGAAACAGCCCGGACGGTTCACGCCCACGCCGACGGTGTTGCGGCACAGGTGGGTACGCCCACCGCGACAGTTACGGCAGTGACCGCAGGTAATGTGGCCTTCACCGGAGACGCGATCGCCAATGTTGAAGCCTTTTACTTCCTGGCCGATACCCACCACTTCGCCGACATATTCGTGACCGACAACCATCGGTACCGGAATGGTTTTCTGCGACCACTGGTCCCAGTTGTAGATGTGAACGTCAGTACCGCAGATGGCGGTTTTACGAATTTTGATCAGCAGATCGTTATGACCGACTTCCGGCTCCGGCACGTCGGTCATCCAAATCCCTTCTTCCGCTTTCAGTTTGGATAACGCTTTCATCATACGTCCTCAGGCAATGACGCCCAGCTGTTTGCCGATGCGGGTAAAGGCTTCCACCGCACGTTCAATTTGTTCAGGCGAGTGCGCCGCAGACATCTGGGTGCGGATACGCGCCTGACCTTTTGGTACCACCGGGAAGAAGAACCCGGTCACGTAAATCCCTTCTTTCTGAAGCTCACGAGCAAATTTCTGCGCGACAACCGCGTCGCCCAGCATCACCGGAATGATTGCGTGATCGGCACCGGCCAGGGTGAATCCTGCGGCACTCATTTTTTCACGGAACAGGCGGGCGTTAGCCCACAGGCGGTCGCGCAGCTCAGCCCCGGATTCCACCATCTCCAGCACTTTAATGGAGGCAGCCACAATCGCCGGCGCCAGGGAGTTGGAGAACAAATACGGGCGGGAGCGCTGGCGCAGCCACTCGACCACCTCTTTACGCGCGGCGGTGTAGCCGCCAGACGCGCCGCCGAGCGCTTTGCCCAGCGTACCGGTGATGATATCCACGCGGCCCATTACGTCGCAGTATTCGTGGGAGCCACGACCGTTTTCGCCGACAAAACCGACCGCGTGAGAGTCATCCACCATCACCAGCGCGTCGTATTTATCCGCCAGATCGCACACGCCCTTCAGGTTGGCGATCACACCGTCCATGGAGAACACGCCGTCGGTGGCGATCAGGACGTGGCGAGCCCCTGCTTCACGGGCCTCTTTCAGGCGCGCTTCCAGCTCCACCATGTCGTTGTTGGCGTAGCGGAAACGCTTCGCTTTGCACAGGCGTACGCCGTCGATGATGGAGGCGTGGTTCAGGGCGTCGGAGATAATCGCGTCTTCTGCGCCGAGCAGGGTCTCAAACAGACCGCCGTTGGCGTCGAAGCAGGAGGAGTACAGAATCGCGTCTTCCATTCCGAGGAAGTTCGCCAGCTTTTGCTCAAGCTGCTTGTGGCTGTCCTGCGTACCGCAGATAAAGCGAACGGAGGCCATACCGAAACCGTGGGTGTCCATGCCGTTTTTCGCCGCGGCAATTAGCTCAGGGTGATTCGCAAGACCTAAATAGTTGTTCGCGCAAAAGTTGATCACATGGCTGCCGTCGGCAACGGTGATGTCCGCCTGCTGGGCAGACGTGATAATACGCTCTTCTTTGAACAACCCTTCCGCACGTGCGGTGTCGAGGTCGCTGTTTAACTGTTTGTAAAAATCACCACGCATTGCAATTCTCCAGACTCGGCAAATTTTGGCACATATTACCCAAACCAATAGTTCATGACGAGATGACGCAGTATCTCTTCTCGTTTTTGCAGCATAAATCACGCGTACCCCTGCTGCATATCGGTGAATGGCTGAAGCCTGAGCATTGTGATGATATGATAAAGAGATTAGCGTTCGGGATATTCCCCGACTCATACTTCAAAGGTTACAGTTATGATCATCGTTACTGGCGGCGCGGGCTTTATCGGCAGCAATATTGTTAAGGCCCTCAATGACAAAGGCATCACCGACATTCTGGTGGTGGACAACCTGAAAGACGGCACCAAGTTCGTGAACCTGGTGGATCTGAACATCGCTGACTACATGGATAAAGAAGACTTCCTTATCCAGATTATGGCGGGTGAAGAGTTCGGCGAGATCGAAGCCATCTTCCACGAAGGTGCGTGCTCCTCCACCACCGAGTGGGACGGCAAGTACATGATGGATAACAACTATCAGTACTCCAAAGAGCTCCTGCACTACTGCCTGGAGCGTGAAATTCCGTTCCTGTACGCCTCTTCCGCGGCAACTTACGGTGGGCGCACTTCAGATTTCATCGAATCCCGCGAATATGAGCAGCCGCTGAACGTTTACGGTTACTCCAAGTTCCTGTTTGATGAGTACGTACGTCAGATCCTGCCAGAAGCGAACTCGCAGATTGTCGGCTTCCGCTACTTCAACGTCTACGGGCCGCGCGAAGGCCACAAAGGCAGCATGGCGAGCGTGGCGTTCCACCTGAACACCCAATTAAATAACGGCGAAAGCCCGAAACTGTTCGAAGGCAGCGACGGCTTCAAGCGTGACTTCGTCTACGTGGGCGATGTGGCGGCAGTAAACCTGTGGTTCCTGGAAAATGGCGTGTCCGGCATTTTCAACCTGGGCACCGGCCGCGCGGAATCCTTCCAGGCGGTGGCAGACGCGACGCTGGCGTACCATAAGAAAGGCAGCATCGAGTACATTCCGTTCCCGGATAAGCTGAAAGGCCGCTACCAGGCATTCACCCAGGCGGACCTGACTAACCTGCGCGCCGCAGGCTACGACAAGCCGTTCAAGACCGTTGCCGAAGGCGTAACGGAATATATGGCCTGGCTGAACCGCGACGCATAAGCATGAAAATTCTGGTGATCGGCCCGTCATGGGTGGGCGACATGATGATGTCGCAAAGTCTCTATCGCACGCTCAAGGCGCGTTATCCCCAGGCGATAATCGACGTGATGGCACCCGCATGGTGCCGTCCGCTGTTATCGCGTATGCCGGAAGTGAACGAGGCGATCCCGATGCCGCTCGGACACGGGGCGCTGGAAATCGGTGAACGCCGCAAACTCGGCCACAGCCTGCGCGAGAAACGCTATGACCGCGCGTACGTGCTGCCTAACTCCTTCAAATCCGCCCTTGTGCCCTTCTTTGCGGGCATCCCGCACCGTACCGGCTGGCGCGGTGAAATGCGCTACGGCCTGCTGAACGACGCCCGGGTGCTGGATAAAGAGGCCTGGCCGCTGATGGTGGAGCGCTACGTGGCGCTGGCCTACGACAAAGGCGTGATGCGCAGCGCGAAAGATCTGCCGCAGCCGCTGCTGTGGCCGCAGCTCCAGGTAAGCGATGGGGAGAAATCCCACACCTGCAACGCATTTGGCATTTCGTCCGAACGCCCGATGATTGGGTTCTGCCCTGGCGCAGAATTCGGTCCGGCAAAACGCTGGCCGCACTATCACTATGCAGAGCTGGCGAAACAGCTTATCGATGAAGGCTATCAGATTGTGCTGTTTGGCTCGGCGAAAGATCATGAGGCGGGCAATGAAATTCTCGCCACGCTGAGCACCGAGCAACAGGCATGGTGCCGCAACCTGGCCGGGGAAACGCAACTCGAGCAGGCGGTTATCCTCATTGCCGCCTGTAAGGCCGTGGTCAGTAACGACTCTGGCCTGATGCACGTCGCCGCCGCGCTGGACCGCCCGCTGGTCGCGCTGTATGGCCCAAGCAGCCCGGACTTCACGCCGCCGCTGTCGCACAAGGCGCGCGTGATCCGTTTGATCACCGGCTACCACAAGGTGCGCAAAGGCGATGCCGCAGAAGGTTACCATCAGAGCCTGATCGACATTACCCCGCAGCGTGTTCTCGAAGAACTCAACGCACTGCTGTTGAGCGAAGAAGGATAACGGATGCGGGTATTGATCGTTAAAACCTCCTCAATGGGTGATGTTCTGCATACGCTGCCGTCGCTGACGGACGCCATGCGGGCCATTCCCGGCATCCGTTTTGACTGGGTGGTGGAAGAAGGCTTCGCGCAGATCCCCACCTGGCATGAAGCGGTTGATCGCGTGATCCCGGTGGCCATTCGCCGCTGGCGCAAAGCATGGTTCTCCGCACCGATTAAAGCCGAACGCAAAGCCTTCCGCGAAGCGGTGCAGGCCCGGCGTTACGACGCGATCGTCGACGCCCAGGGGCTGGTGAAAAGCGCCGCGCTGGTCACGCGTCTGGCGCACGGCGTAAAGCACGGCATGGACTGGCAAACCGCCCGCGAACCGCTGGCGAGCCTGTTCTATAATCGTCGCCACCATATTGCGAAGCAGCAGCACGCCGTGGAACGTACCCGCGAGCTGTTCGCTAAGAGTCTCGGCTATGCAAAACCCGACCTCCAGGGTGACTACGCCATCGCACAGCATTTTCTGCGCGAAACGGACAAGGATATCGCGCCCTATCTGGTCTTCCTGCATGCCACAACGCGCGACGATAAGCACTGGCCGGAAACGCACTGGAGAAGGCTGATTGAACTAATGCAACCTTGCGGTATCCATATTAAACTCCCGTGGGGCGCTGAACATGAGCGGCAGCGAGCGGAACGTCTGGCAGCAGGTTTTTCCCACGTCGAGGTGTTACCCAAACTCACGCTGGCGCAGGTTGCCGCACAGCTGGCGGGCGCTAACGCCGTCGTTTCTGTGGATACAGGGTTAAGCCATTTAACCGCCGCACTGGATCGTCCTAATATCACGATTTTCGGCCCGACCGATCCGGGGTTGATCGGGGGTTACGGTAAAAACCAGCATCAGATGGTCAGCCCTACGCAACAAACGAAGGATATTAGCGCAGATGCTATTTTTTCATTTTTACAGGGCAGCCATCGGCTTTCCAACAGGGATATTTAACCCATGAGTTATGTATTTCTGCTGATTTTACTCTTTCCGGTGAAACTCATCCGGAAGCTGTTTCGAAAGGACACGGGCAAGAACCTTGTCATTCAGACAGCCAAAATCGGTGACTTTATTAATGCGACGCCTCTTCTGGCATATCTGCAAAAAAGCGATGTGTTGATCAGTCGCAGCGTTGGCGCGCTGGCGAAGCATGATGAGACTATTGAGCAGATCTATTTTATTGAGCAGCATAAGCGCAACCTGTGGCGTAAACTGTGCTTCGCGTGCAGGATCATGAACCGCTACGACAACGTCTACCTGCTACAGCCCAACAGCGTGAACCTCTTTTTTGCCGCCGTCTGCAATGCCAAAAACAAACAATTTTTAAGCATTTACACGCGCAGGTGGTATCACGGGATTTTCTATCTCGCGGCCGACGGTACCGTTGAGCATGGCAAAAAAACGCTTTCGGTGACGAACTACCTGAAACTGGCCGACCGCTCGCTCACGTGGCAAGACTCTCCCAAGCACGCCACAAAGCCACTCTTCAAGCCGACGACCTGGCCGGCCATTCTTGATAAACCTGGCGTTATCCGCATCGGCATCAGTATTGCGGCGGGCAATAAAGCCAAAACCGTCCCTCCGGTTATCTGGAAGCGGATTGTTGATCAACTCGCTGATTTACCCTGCGAGTTTTATGTCTTCGGCGCGCCAAACGAACAGTCGTGGATGGACGATATCACCCGTCTTTACGGTGACATCCCCAATTTTATCAATCTTATTGGCAAAATTTCGCTGGAAGAGCTTCCCTGGGCCATTTCTAAGATGGACTGCTATATCGCGTCTGACTCGGGGAATGTCTACATCGCAGACGCCGTCGGCGTGCCGGTGGTCCTGCTGTTTGGACCGTGTTGTCACTATGAACAGCGTCCGCTTGGCAATGTGATGCTGATCGGGAATGACGATAACATTTGTTCTTATGTGTTTGAAACGCGCTATTACTTCCCGCAAGAGCGGGAAGCGCTATTCTCTGTCACTGACTCCGCGTTACACGATCTTCAGCAGTTTATCCGTACACTACCAAAAGCCCGCTCACTGGCTAGCGCTACCGACGCTCAAGGAAACTAATTTTTATGGCTTTTTTAAGCGTCATTATTGCTGCGCATAACGCTGAAGCTACGCTGCACGCCACGCTTTCAAGCCTGCTGGCAGCAACCGATCAGGACACTGAAATTATTATTTTCAATGACAGTTCTGAGGATGCCACGCAGGCAATAATTGATGAGTGGTCGCCGAAATTTCCTCAGATCATAACGCGCACCGTGAACTTTCGTAACGTTGGCCGGGTAAGAAACAGCGCTGTCGCGCTGGCATCGGGTGAGTATATTACGATGCTCGACAGTGATGATTGCTTAAAGCCGGGCAGCCTCAGGGACGCAATAGCCTTCCTGAAAGCGCAACGTCCGGACATGTTACTGACTCGTTTGCTTGAGATTCGCGATCCCCGGAGAATGACTTCAGACTGGCAGGGATTTAATCCTGTGCCATTGTCACAACATGAAGCAATTGCTCGTTTCTTACTTCATAAAGACTTTCAGGCACATCTCATTGGCCAGTTTATTCATCGTAGTCTTTACGAGAAAAACCCCATACCTCCGATGTTATGTTATGAGGATTTCGCTGTCTTCCCGGGAATGTTGATGCAATCGAGCAAAATAGCCTATCAACGCCAGGGGCATTATTATTACATCAAGCGTCGCGACAGTTTGTCGAGCAGTCTGGACGCCAGTAAAATTTCAACGCTTGTCGAATGCACGTTACAGATGGAAAGAACATTTCCGTCACGCTACAAACATCTCGTCAATTGCCACTGGTTTGATATTTACAGCAACCATCGGTCCTGTCTGACAGACCAACAATTGCAGCTCGTGAAACAACGCGTAAAGACCATGTATACATTGTCTTTTTTCATGTCCACCGATGTTCGTTTTAGCTACAAAAAAAGGGTTATTGAGGCGTTATGGAAAAAATAAAACCACGGCTATATCAACTGACGATCGCTTTAAGCCTCATCTCCTTGATACTGGCCTTAGTCAGTTCTGGGAAGCAAAGAGAGTTTTTCTATATCGCTATTTACGTCAGTATTATTGGCCTGGCTTTCGAATATAAAAAAATCACTTTGCGACCTTTTACTATAGCGCTGCCCATTCTGCTGATTGGGTTACTTAACCTCGGCTGGTACTTACTCTATGAGTATCATAACGAGGGCCTCAACCTTTACAGCGACTACCTCGGTGCCAGCAAAAAGTTAATTTTAGCGAGTGTCCTGATTTTCTATATCGACCGCTTTAAGTTTTATATCGATAAGGATACCTTCAGGAAATTCTTCTTCTTCGCAACGGCCCTGGGGTTTGTGCTCGCCACAGGGTATGGCTTGTGGCAGGCCTCGCAAGGTATGACTCGCGTTGAGATGGCAATTAACCGTGCCACCGTTTCAGCTTATGTTTATTCTGTCCTGTCACTGGCTTTTGTATACAGTCTTTACCTTCAACAGAACGTGAAGCTGTATGTTGTTGCGGGCTTCACTATATTAATCTCTTACTTCGTCATACTGTTGACGGGGACCCGCGCTGCGATGGGTTTATATCTGCTTCTGGCGATTGTGCTCACGCTTTATCATTTCAGAAAGATTCATCTTAAATCAGCCCTCATCTTTTTATGCATTGTTGCAGGCGTTGTAATCGTTAGCTACAAGCCATTGATTTCGCCAAAAATACAACAAACCCAACGTGAGGTTGAACGTTATCAACAAGGTTTTGACCGCACCTCACTCGGCGCACGTTTTTCGATGTGGACTATCGGGATCGAGAATGGTCTTGCCCATCCGTTAGGGCAATCGCTGGAAGAGCGTGAAGCGTGGACCCGACACTACATTAAAGACGGCCATCCTCACCTTGGCAGTGCACTCGAATACATCAAAGTCCACCTGCATAATGAATTTATTGAGAAATACTCTTTGCAGGGGATCCCCGGCGTAGCGGTAATGCTCTTTTTCTTCGTTTCGATGATTGTGTATGCCCTACGAAACAGAAATGCACTGCTGCTGACGTCGATGCTTCTTTTGCTTTTGTATGGACTGACAGATGTCATACTGCTCAGTTCAGAAGCCTTAATCTTCTTTATGATTTTGTTTGCGCTAAGTACACCTTTCTCACAAACAAAACAGCAATAACAAATATGCCCGCCTGGCGGGCATAACTATTTTTTGTACTGGTAAAACTCCGCCAGCGTCATCCCCACGGTCTTATCTGATAACCAGGTAAAGAGCTGCTCCAGATCCTGATACAGCCCCTCAATCGCGACCTCGTCTTTAAAAGTAGGGCTCCCGCCAGGCATAAATTCCGACGAATGCAGCATGAATTCCACGTAGTCATTCCCCTGAGCCAGGCACTGCTGCGCAACCTTAATCATCTCCGCCGCATTTCCTCCGGACGGACGTAACCAGTTAACTGACGGAGAACGGTATTTACCGCGCAGACGATCATAACCCTGCTTCAGGGAATTCAGCCATGCCGGGTGTTTATACTGGATGCTCATCGGCACTTCGAGGAGAGGGCTGTTTCCCGGCCGGGAAATGTCGTCTACGTCCAAAAAGTAGGCACGATCGGGAAAATGCTGGTAATTCGTTCCGCCCTTACCCTGCGGGGCACCTTTCGCGTTGCGCCAGTTCACGCGCGGCGTAACGGAACAATCTACCTGATACCCTAGCTCAATCAGCAACTGGGCGTAACGGCTGTCGAATGCCCAGCGCCCGGCGCGATGGCTGAGCATTTTTGTCTGGAAAGTCTCTTCCAGTAAGCGGGTCATGAAGAGCACTTTCTCACGCATGACCTCGTCTGAAAACTCAATCAGATAAGGCTGCCAGCGCCAGTCATCACCGGTCAGATCGTGTTCCGGAGGGCTATTCCAGGCATGGAGATGCATTCCCACCTCACCCTGGCCGCGGGCTATGACCTCTTTCGCGAACTCAATGAATACCGGTTCGACTGCCATCTCGTAGTTGGTCAGCCAGACGGGCTTAAAGCCGAAGCGTTCACAAAGCGCCTGAAACCGCGCCAGGTAGCGCGCGTTTTCCGTTTTGATCAACCGGTGGTTCTGCCAGAGATTATCCCCTTCGGTATCGATCGTGATGATAAACGCTGGTTTTTTCATAATGAGCCCGCAAGACAAAATAGTTAGCGCTATGTTACGCACGCCCGAAAGCAGGAGTAAACCCTTCCAGGGAAATTCCTGACATTATGGAGAAAGAGTGCAAGTCGTTACCAGGTCTATTAGAATTGCCAATAGTACAACGCCGATAAGATGATGATGAATAACTTACCTGACACGCCTGATTTGCGCATTTTACTGATCAAACTTCGCCATCATGGTGACATGTTACTCACCACCCCCGTCATCAATTCATTACGCCAGAAATGGCCTGACGCCCAAATCGACGTGCTTCTCTATGAAGAGACGCGAGACATGCTCGCCGCGCATCCGGCAATCAGGACGATCTATGGTATCGATCGTAAATGGAAGCAGCTGGGGACGCTGAAGCACCTGCAAAAAGAGTGGCAGTTGCTTCGTGCTTTACGTGCTCAGCATTATCATCTGGTGATCAATCTTGCCGATCAGTGGCGCAGCGCGATTGTTACCCGCTTCACCGGTGCACCGGTTCGGCTCGGGTTCGCTTTTAATAAGCGCAATAATGCCTTCTGGCGTTTTTGTCACAGTGAACTGGTCTCGGTCGCCAGCCATCAGTCGCTGCACACCGTTGAACAAAATCTCTCCATACTGTCAGCGCTGCCGGTAATGGCCAACCCTACCGTGACCATGGCTTACAGCGCGGATGACTGGCGCCATGCTCACCAAAAGCTGTCGCAAAAGGGCGTGGGAGACCGCTACATCGTTATTCAACCCACTTCACGCTGGTTCTTTAAGTGCTGGGATGAAGGCAAAATGGCGCAAACTATCGCCGCGTTGCAGCAGGACGGCCACACTATCGTCCTCACGGCGGGACCGGACAAGAAAGAGCTGGCGATGATTGACCGCATTCTTGCCGCCTCCCCGCAGACGGGTGTTGTATCACTGGCAGGCCAGTTAACCCTGCGCCAACTGGCCTCGCTAATCGATCACGCGATCCTGTTCATTGGCGTTGACTCCGTACCCATGCACATGGCCGCCGCCCTTCAGACGCCCTGCGTGGCGCTGTTTGGCCCGTCAAAATTGACGTTCTGGTCGCCATGGCAGGTTAACGGAGAGGTCATCTGGGCAGGTAACTACGGCCCGCTTCCCAACCCTGACGCCATTGATACAAAAACGACGGAACGTTATCTCGACGCCATCCCCGTTGATGCTGTCGTCTCCGCCGCAAGGAGATACCTGCAATGAAGCTTCATCGTCTGGCCATTGTGCGCCAAAAATATCGTCCGGATGGGGGAGCAGAACGTTTTGTCTCCAGGGCACTTACCGCGCTGAGCAATCAAAATCTTGAGCTCAACGTCATCACCCGCGAGTGGCAGGGCGAAAAGCAGGACGACTGGCATATTCATATTTGCGATCCCCGGAAGTGGGGCCGCATCAGCCGTGAGCGCGGCTTTGCACACGCCGCACGCGCGCTGTGGCAGCAACAGCAGTTTGATATTGTCCAGAGCCACGAACGTATTCCGGGCTGCGATATTTACCGCGCCGGGGATGGTGTACATCGACGCTGGCTGCTACAGCGTACGCGTATTCTTCCCGCCTGGCGCGCGAAGCTGCTTATGCACGATCGCTATCACCGCTACGTGATGCACGCAGAACGTGAAATGTACCAGGCTCCCGAGTTGAAAGCCGTTATCTGTAATGCGGAGATGATCAAGCGCGAAATCGTCGAAGACTTTGATATTGACGCAAAAAAGATACATGTGATTTATAATTCAATAGATTCCAGCCGCTTCGTTCCGGCAGA
The DNA here is from genome assembly GCF_046054285.1 of Enterobacter sp. DN. Lineage (NCBI taxonomy): Bacteria > Pseudomonadati > Pseudomonadota > Gammaproteobacteria > Enterobacterales > Enterobacteriaceae > Enterobacter > Enterobacter sp. DN. The sequence continues at coordinate 34,389 of NZ_JBJJTG010000010.1, read as the reverse complement.
AGAGAGGCAACGCGCTGTACTGCGTCAGCAATTTGGCTTACCCGCTGATGCCGTCATTTTCTGCTTCGTGGGTTCAGGGTTTGAACGCAAGGGGCTGGCAAGCGCTATTCGGGCTATAGCAGGAACCTCGGCGTGGCTGGTTGTGGTCGGTCAGGATAAAGCGGAAAGCCGTTATCGCGACCTCGCCCGTTCATTAGGCTGTGAGGGGCAAATCCGTTTCCTGGGGATGCAAAAAGAGACGCTGCCATTTTATCAGCTTTCTGATGGTTTACTGCTGCCGACGCTGTATGATCCTTTCCCTAACGTCATACTTGAAGCAATGGCCTGTGGATTGCCCGTCATTACGTCAGAGAGTTGCGGTGGTTCAGAATTTATTGAGCAAGGCCAGAACGGGTTTTACTGTGATGCACTTGATATCCACACATTGAAGGAGGCCGTCATGTCCATCCCTTCACTGGAAAAAAATAACAATATGGGGCTTGCGGCGCGTGAACGCGTCAGAGAAGCAACCCCTGAAAAACTATCAAGTCAGCTTATTTCGCTTTATCAAAAATTACTGGATTAATAATGCGCATCCTAATGATTATTGATGGTTTACCCGGTGGAGGAGCCGAAAAAACGGTTCTCACCCTCTCCAGCGGACTGACAGAACTGGGGCATCAGGTCACCCTTTTCTCCTTACGGAAGGTGTGCGACTACGCCATTCCGGAAGGCATCGATTTTCAGGTTGTGCAGGATACCTGTAAAAAACCCTGGCGGAAGCTGACCGAGATCCCGCGTCGCGCCCGTTTGCTGGATCGCGCCATCGAGCAGGCAGAACGCAGCGGTAAATTTGATGTCGTCTTCTCACATCTGCATAAAACCGACCGTATCGTGGCGCACAGCCGCGTGCTGGATCGGGATAAGGTCTGGTTCTGCGTACACGGGATGTTCTCCTTCTCCTATTTGCGCCATCGCAGCGGGCTTTCTCGCTGGTTTAAGCATTATAAAATTCGTCATACCTATGAAAACCGCAACGTGGTGGCGGTATCCGGCGCCGTGCTGCACGATCTGTCTGAAGTACTCGCGATCCCCCTGCGGCGCAAAGCGGTTATCCATAACCCCTTTGATATCCCTGAAATTCAGCGTCTGGCGGAAGCGCCCTTTGAGATGCAGGGGCAGGATTACATTATCCATGTTGGCCGTTTTCATGAACACAAACGTCACGACAGGCTGCTGCGGGCGTTTGCGCTGAGCAAGATCGACGCATCGCTGGTGTTGATGGGCAAAGGTTCTGACGCGAAAATAAATCAGCTCAAACAGCTTGCCGCTAAACTGGGAATTGAAAACAAGATCGTCTTCCGCCCGTTCGAAACCAACCCCTACCCGTGGATCAAAGGGGCACGCCTTTTAGTGTTAAGTTCCGACTGCGAAGGTTTTGGTAATGTACTGGTAGAGTCCATTATCTGTCAGACCCCACCGGTGAGTACAAACTGCCCTGGCGGCCCTGCTGAGATCCTTACTGGCCCCCTGACGCGTGGTCTGACAGCGTTAACCGACGAATCACTGGCGAAAACACTGGCAGAACTGTATGCCTCTCCGCCGGTTGTTGATCGCGAAACGATCGCATCGTTCGGTATCAACGCCATTTGCCAGCAATACATTGCTTTGGTCGACAACCAAAAATAATCAGGTTTCATATGCAAAATTCAGCGCCTTTATTAAGCGTGGTGGTGGCCGTTTATAACGGTGAAGCTTTTCTCGATCAGTTCTTTACCTGCCTTGTAAATCAACACATCGACAGTATGGAAGTCATCATCGTGAATGACGGTTCCACTGACCGCTCGATGCAGATTGTCGAAAAATGGCGCGAAAAGCTGCCACAGATGCAGGTTATTGAACAACCTAATCAGGGCGTGTCCATCGCGCGTAATACTGGCCTGGCCGTTGCGACCGGGCAGTATCTCTCTTTCCCGGATATTGATGATGTCTTCAAACCCGGCATGTACCAGCGTCTGCTGGATATGGCCGTCACGCAGAACCTGGATGTCGCCACCTGCAATGGCAACTACGTCTGGGAAAATAACAAAAAACCGTCTCGCCCTATCTTCCCTGAAGATAAGCTCGCCTCAACGGGCGTCATGAATGGCGCGGCATGGTTAAAAAAGGCGCTGGATTCACGTAAGTTCCTGCATGTGACCTGGCTGAATATCTATCGTCACGATTTTATTCGTCAGCACGGCTTCCGTTTCGAGCCAGGCCTGCGCCATCAGGATATCCCGTGGACGACTGAGGTGCTGCTTGCCGCGGAACGCGTTCAGTACACCAGCGAACGCTTTTACGACTACTACATTCACTCCGCCTCGGTATCGCACACCCCGGATAATGACGACACGCTGATTCGCTCTGCGCGCCATTATATGAAGATCCTGAAGATGCTTGATGCCATTAACCAGCGCTACCCGGATAAAGTGAAAAATATCCCGGCCTGTTACTGGCAAATCGCTAAAGAGGGTCTGGGAATTATTCATACCTTCGACAACATGAAGGATGAGGCGAAGAAATCAATGATAATCAAAGAGTTCTTCGACACCGGGATCTGGAAGCTCATCTGGAAAAGTGCCAAAAGCCCGCGTTTGCGCTGGCGCCTGGGCCGGCGCTACTTCCGTTTAAAACGGTATCTGGCATAAGAGATAGCTTTAGCACGCTTAAATGCTTAGAATTTCCCGGCCGAAACTAAAAAAACGGATAATCGCTTGGAATTGTTGTATACCGCCCTGCTCTACATCATTCAGCCACTGGTGTGGCTGCGACTGTTGCTTCGTAGCCGTAAAGCGCCTGCGTACCGTAAACGCTGGGCCGAACGTTATGGCTACTGCCGCAATAAAGTGGCGCCGGACGGTATTCTGCTGCATTCCGTGTCAGTCGGGGAAACGCTGGCCGCCATTCCACTGGTGCGTGCCCTGCGCCACCGTTATCCGTCACTGCCCATCACCGTCACCACGATGACGCCAACCGGCTCAGAGCGCGTGATGTCTGCCTTCGGTAAAGACGTGCATCACGTCTACCTGCCGTACGATCTCCCCTGCGCCATGAACCGTTTCCTGAATACCGTGCGCCCTAAACTGGTGATCGTCATGGAAACCGAACTGTGGCCGAATATGATTTCCGCCCTGCATGCCCGTAAAATTCCTTTGGTTATCGCCAACGCGCGTCTGTCGGAACGCTCGGCGAAAGGGTACGGCAAGCTGGGTAAATTTATGCGTCGCCTGCTCAGCAAAATCACGCTGATCGCCGCGCAGAACGAAGAAGATGCCGCGCGCTTTATCGCCCTCGGCCTGAAGCGCAACCAGCTTGCGGTCACGGGTAGCCTGAAGTTCGATATTTCCGTCACCCCTGAACTCGCCGCCCGTGCGGTAACACTGCGTCGTCAGTGGGCGCCGCGTCGCCAGGTCTGGATTGCCACCAGCACCCATGATGGCGAAGAAGCCATTATTCTTCAGGCTCACCGCCAGCTGCTGGAAAAATTCCCTGATTTACTGCTGATTCTGGTTCCTCGCCATCCTGAGCGTTTTAAAGATGCCCGCGAGATGGTGCAAAAAGGCGGTTTCAGCTTCACCCTGCGCAGCAGCGGCGAAATCCCCTCTGGCAGCACGCAGGTGGTGATTGGCGATACGATGGGCGAACTGATGCTGCTGTACGGGATCGCCGATCTTGCATTCGTTGGCGGAAGCCTGGTGGAGCGCGGTGGTCATAACCCGCTGGAGCCGGCAGCCCACGCCATCCCCGTGCTGATGGGACCACACACGTTTAACTTCAAAGATATCTGCGCGAAATTGCAGCAAGCCGATGGCTTAATCACCGTGACCGACGCGGATTCGGTGGTCAAAGAGGTCTCTACCCTTCTGACTGACGAAGATTACCGCCTGTGGTACGGTCGTCACGCCGTTGAAGTCCTGCATCAGAACCAGGGGGCGCTGACCCGTCTGCTGCAACTTCTGCAACCTTACCTGCCGCAGCGGAGCCACTAATGTCAACGCGTCTGTCGGTCGTGATGATCGCCAAAAACGCCGCCGACCTGCTTCCGGATTGCCTGGCCTCTGTTGCCTGGGCTGACGAAATCGTCATTCTCGACTCCGGAAGTACGGACAACACGGCGGACGTTGCCCGTGCAGCCGGAGCAAAAGTCTTTACCGACACCGACTGGCAGGGCTACGGTATTCAGCGCCAGCGTGCGCAGGGTTACGCCACGGGCGATTACGTGTTGATGATCGATACCGATGAGCGCGTCACCCCGGAACTCCGACAGGCCATTCAAATGGTGCTTGCCGCGCCACAGCCCGGCGCGGTCTACAGTATCGCGCGTCGTAACTATTTCCTGGGCCGCTTTATGCGCCACAGCGGCTGGTACCCCGACCGCGTGATGCGCCTCTATGCGCGCGAGCGTTATCAGTACAACGACAACCTGGTCCATGAATCTCTGGCCTGCGATGGCGCTCAGGTCATCCCCCTGACGGGCGATCTGCTTCATCTGACCTGCCGCGATTTCGCCAGCTTCCAGCGTAAACAGCTGAACTATGCCACCGCCTGGGCACAGGAGCGGCATACGCGCGGCAAGAAGGCCACGCTGACCGGCATCTTCACCCACACGCTGGGCGCGTTTCTGAAAACGCTGCTGCTGCGTGGCGGCGTGCTGGACGGCAAACAGGGCTGGTTACTGGCCGTAGTGAATGCCCAGTATACTTTCAACAAATACACCGAGCTGTGGGCGCTGAACCGCGGCTACTCAGAGAAAACGTGAGCCATGAGCACAAAAGCGATTTATCCGGGTACCTTCGATCCGATCACTAACGGTCATCTTGATATCATCACCCGTGCGGCGTGTATGTTCGACAAGGTGATTCTGGCCATTGCCGCCAGCCCGAGCAAAAAGCCGATGTTCGACCTGAACGAACGCGTGCAGCTTGCCACCGATGCGATTTCGCATCTGTCGAATGTTGAGGTCGTCGGATTCAGCGACTTGATGGCAAACTTTGCCCGTGACCGGCAGGCCAATATCCTGATCCGCGGTCTTCGCGCGGTAGCAGACTTCGAATATGAGATGCAGCTGGCACACATGAACCGCCATCTGATGCCGGAGCTGGAGAGCGTATTCCTGATGCCCTCCAAAGAGTGGTCCTTCATCTCTTCTTCGCTGGTGAAAGAGGTGGCGCGCCATCACGGGGACGTTACCCACTTCCTGCCGGTTAACGTCCACCAGGCGTTGATGGAAAAGCTAAAGTAACCCTACTTCTGGCACTGACGGCAGTAAAACGTGGCGCGCTGAGCGTGCTTCGTGGCAATAATCGGCGTCCCGCAGGCTCTGCACGGCTCACCCTTACGGCCATAAACCTGCAACTCCTGCGCAAAATAGCCCGGCTTCCCGTCGCTTTGCAGGAAATCCTTCAGCGTCGTCCCGCCCTGCTCAATTGAGCGCAGCAGTACCGCTTTAATTACTCTGACCAGCAGCTCGCACTCCTGCGCCGACAGCGAGGAGGCCAGCCGATCGGGATGGATCCCGGCGGCAAACAACGATTCGCTGGCATAGATATTTCCCACGCCCACCACCAGCTTGTTATCCATCAGCCAGGGTTTAATCGGGGTTTTCTTTTTCGCGCACTTCTCTTTGAGATAATCCGCGTTAAACGCCTCTGACAGCGGCTCAGGTCCGAGATGCGCCAGCACGTTGTGTCCTTCCAGCTCTTTGGTCCACAGCCATGCGCCAAAGCGACGCGGGTCGGTGTAACGCAGCACTTTGCCGTTACTCATCACCAGATCAACGTGGTCGTGCTTTTCCGCAGGCAACTCTTCGGTGAGGATGCGCAGGCTTCCCGACATGCCCAGATGGATAATGATCCAGCCGTCAGGCAGCTCCAGCAGCAGGTATTTCGCGCGGCGCTGCACGCTCAGGACGGGTTTGTCGCTTAACGCGTGGATCTCATCGGACACCGGCCAGCGCAGACGCCCGTTGCGAACGACAGCATGAAGAATAGTCGCGCCAACCAGATGGGGCTCAATGCCGCGGCGGCTGGTCTCTACCTCTGGTAATTCAGGCATGGTTCCTCCGTTGAGATGCAGAATGCAAAAAACCCCGCAGTTGCGGGGTTTTTCAATACAAGGAGACTAAAATTATTTGATTTTAGCTTCTTTGTACAGTACGTGCTGGCGTACAACTGGATCGAATTTTTTCAGTTCCAGTTTTTCCGGCTTAGTACGTTTGTTCTTCGTGGTGGTGTAGAAGTGACCTGTACCAGCAGAAGAAACCAGCTTGATTTTCTCGCGAATACCTTTAGCCATGATTTATTTCCTCTTTAAGTACTTAGTACTTTTCGCCACGGGCACGCAGTTCGGACAGAACTGTATCGATGCCTTTCTTATCGATTACACGCATACCTTTAGCAGATACGCGCAGGGTGACAAAACGCTTCTCGCTCTCAACCCAGAAACGGTGAGAGTGCAGGTTCGGCAGGAAACGGCGTTTAGTCGCGTTCAGTGCGTGGGAACGGTTGTTACCGGTCACCGGACGCTTGCCAGTAACTTGGCAGACTCGGGACATGTCTATTCTCCAAAAATCAAATTAGCTCGAGCTTCGTATGGGGTATCGGCGCCTCGTCAGGCTTTACAGCCCGGTCATCGCATAGTTCTATTGAACTCTCGATTGCCAGGCCCAAATGCCAAACCCGAGATTCTCAAAGGTGGCGTAGTATACGCTGACTCGGCGGTGTGCTCAAGTCCCGAACAGACAAAGATCCCGATGGATCGCGAGAAAAGGCCTAAATCCAGCCACGTTCGGCAAAAGAAATGTACTCTCCGCGGCCAATTATCAGATGGTCCAGCACACGAATGTCCATGAATTGACAGCATTTGATAATACGTTCGGTAATTGCTTTGTCAGCTCTGCTTGGTTCTGCACAGCCAGAGGGGTGATTATGCGCGAGGATCACGCCGGCTGCATTCACTTTTATCGCTTCCCGCACAATTTCACGCGGATGCACCTCAACGTGACTCAATGTTCCCGAAAAAAGGCGGGTATGTTTCAGTACCCGGTTTTTGTTGTCGAGAAAGATCACCATAAAGATCTCCCGCTCCAGATCGGAGAGCTGGCTTTGCAGAAATTCGCGGGTCATGTCGGGGGTGAGGATCGGGTCTTCTTCCTCCATACGCACGTTGTAAAATCGCCGGGCCAGCTCGGCAATGCCCCGTAGCTGGGCATATTTCGCCACGCCAATGCCCTCAACGTGCGTAAACGCCTCCAGCTCAGCGGTCAGCAATCCATACAGTGAACCGAAATGGTCTATCAGTTCTTTCGCCAGCGTAAATACCGTTTTCCCCGGCGTGCCTGTGCGTAAAAAGAGCGCCAGCAGCTCGTCGTCCTTTAACAACGTGACGCCATGACGCAGCATTTTTTCACGCGGTAGCAGCAGTTCAGTCTCTTCCATGCCCGGCCTCCTTCTGTTTGCCATTATGCTGCCACAGGCAAATTCGGGGTTCGACGCTGGCATTTCGTTCTTGCGTAACGCCTCGCAAAGTGAATTAAGGACATCATCACCCCGTTTTAGGGATTGTGATAAAATGCCCGCTCTCTGGTGAAACCCAACAGGAAAGAATCATGATGAGCCTGGCCGGTAAAAAAATCGTTCTTGGCGTCAGCGGCGGTATTGCTGCCTATAAAACGCCAGACCTGGTGCGCCGTTTGCGCGAGCGCGGGGCCGACGTACGGGTCGCGATCACCGAAGGCGGCAAAGCCTTTATCACCCCCCTGAGCCTGCAAGCCGTCTCGGGATACCCGGTATCCGACAGCCTGCTCGACCCGGCGGCCGAAGCCGCAATGGGCCACATTGAGCTGGGGAAATGGGCCGATCTGGTTATCCTTGCCCCCGCCACGGCAGATTTAATTGCCCGCGTGGCAGCCGGTATGGCGAACGATCTGGTAACGACCATTTGCCTCGCCACGCCTGCGCCCGTCGCGGTTGTGCCCGCAATGAACCAGCAGATGTACCGCAACGCCGCTACCCAGCATAATCTGGACACGCTGGCCTCGCGCGGCCTGCTGATTTGGGGACCGGACAGTGGCAGCCAGGCCTGCGGCGACGTTGGGCCAGGGCGTATGCTCGACCCATTGACGATTGTTGATATGGCCGCCGCCCATTTCTCGCCTGTCAACGATCTGCAACATCTCAACATCATGATTACCGCGGGCCCCACGCGCGAGCCGCTGGATCCGGTGCGTTACATCACCAACCACAGCTCAGGCAAAATGGGCTTTGCGATTGCTGCCGCGGCAGCCAAACGCGGCGCGAACGTCACGCTGGTGAGCGGCCCGGTGTCGCTTACCACCCCTGCGTTTGTGCAGCGTATTGATGTAACGACCGCGCTGGAAATGGAAGCCGCCGTACAGGCACATGCTCAACAGCAGCATATTTTTATCGGCTGTGCGGCCGTCGCTGATTACCGCGCCGAAACCATTGCCGACGCCAAAATTAAAAAGCAAGGTGATGAATTAACAATAAAAATGGTGAAGAACCCGGATATCGTTGCCGGTGTCGCCGCATTGAAAACTCATCGACCTTACGTTGTTGGGTTTGCCGCAGAAACGAATAATGTGGAAGAATATGCCCGGCAAAAACGTACCCGCAAAAACCTCGATTTGATTTGCGCGAACGACGTATCGCTGTCCACGCAAGGATTTAACAGCGACAGCAACGCATTGCACCTTTTCTGGCAGGAGGGAGATAAAGTCTTACCGCTTGAGCGCAAAGAACTCCTGGGCCAACACTTACTGGACGAGATCGTTACCCGTTATGATGAAAAAAATCGACGTTAAGATTCTGGACCCGCGCGTTGGCGAGCAATTTCCGCTGCCAACGTATGCCACCTCCGGCTCTGCCGGTCTTGACCTGCGCGCCTGTCTTGATGACGCCGTAGAACTGGCGCCGGGTGCAACGACCCTGATCCCGACCGGGCTGGCGATTCACATTGCTGACCCGTCACTGGCAGCGGTGATCCTGCCGCGCTCTGGCCTGGGCCACAAGCATGGCGTCGTGCTGGGTAATCTGGTCGGCCTGATCGATTCTGACTATCAGGGTCAGCTGATGGTATCCGTCTGGAACCGTGGCCAGGACAGCTTCACCATTGAGCCGGGCGAGCGTATCGCGCAGATGGTGTTTGTACCGGTGGTGCAGGCAGAATTTAACCTGGTGGCAGACTTCGACGCTACCGACCGTGGCGAAGGCGGCTTCGGCCATTCCGGGCGCAAATAACCGCCCGACAAACACGCATCTCACAGCGCCATAATGCAATAACAAACCGCAAACGTCAGTTTGCGGGTCGCTGTGTGGTTGCCAGCCTGACAAGTGCTTATTTTCAGGGGTATTTTGTAACATGGCAGAAAAACAAACCGCGAAAAGGAATCGTCGCGAAGAAATACTTCAATCTCTGGCTCTGATGCTTGAATCCAGCGACGGCAGTCAACGCATCACCACCGCAAAACTGGCGGCCTCTGTGGGCGTGTCAGAGGCGGCGCTGTATCGTCATTTCCCGAGCAAAACCCGGATGTTTGACAGCCTGATCGAGTTTATCGAAGACAGCCTGATCACGCGCATCAACCTGATTCTGAAGGATGAAAAAGACACCAGCACGCGTCTGCGTCTGATTGTGCTGCTGATTCTGGGCTTTGGTGAACGTAACCCGGGTCTGACCCGTATTCTGACCGGCCACGCGCTGATGTTTGAACAGGATCGTCTGCAAGGCCGTATAAACCAGCTTTTTGAGCGTATCGAAGCCCAGCTGCGTCAGGTTCTGCGCGAGAAGAAAATGCGGGAAGGCGAGGGATATAATACGGATGAGACCCTGCTGGCAAGCCAGATCCTGGCTTTTTGCGAAGGGATGCTCTCCCGGTTTGTGCGCAGCGAGTTTAAATATCGACCAACGGACGATTTTGACGCCCGCTGGCCGTTAGTGGCTGCTCAGTTACAGTAACGCCATCGCCGGATGGCGGCTTTGCCTTATCCGGCCTACGAACGGGTAGGCCCGGTAAGCGTAGCGCCACCGGGCAATTGAATTATACGCCAAACTCTTCGCGGTATTGACGCACCGCCGCCAGATGATCAGCCATCTCAGGCTTCTCTTCCAGATACGCAATCAGGTCTTTCAGCGTGATAATCGACGTGACCTTGCAGCCATAATCGCGCTCCACTTCCTGAATAGCAGAGATGTCGCCGCGCCCGCGCTCCTGACGATCGAGCGAAATCAGCACACCCGCAAGCGTTGCGCCGTTAGCCTGGATAATCTCCATCGATTCACGGATCGCGGTACCTGCGGTGATCACGTCATCCACCAGCATCACGCGCCCCTGCAACGCACTGCCTACCAGATTGCCGCCTTCACCGTGGGTTTTGGCCTCTTTACGGTTAAAGCAGTACGGTACGTCGCGGTCATGGTGCTCCGCCAGCGCTACCGCCGTGGTGGTTGCAATTGGAATGCCTTTGTACGCGGGGCCAAACAGCAGGTCAAAATCAATCCCGGAATCCACCAGCGCTTCGGCATAGAAGCGGCCTAACAGTGCCAGGTCGCGCCCGGTATTAAACAGCCCGGCGTTGAAGAAATACGGGCTTTTACGCCCGGATTTCAGCGTGAACTCGCCAAACTTAAGTACCTGCTTGTTAAGCGCAAACTCAATAAACTGGCGCTGATACGATTTCATGGATTTGCTCCTTTGTCTTTTCAGTCTTACAGGCAAAAAAAAGGCGACTCATTGGTCGCCTTAAAATCAATTTTCTAACGCCGCTTTCTGCGTCGCTACAATAGATTCGATTCCCCCTCGGGCCAACGCCAGCAAGGTGAGCAGTTCTTCGTGAGTGAATGGCTCGCCTTCTGCCGTACCCTGCACTTCAATGATGCGACCATCTTCGGTCATCACCACGTTCATGTCGGTTTCTGCGGCAGAATCTTCAACGTATTCCAGATCGCAAAGCGCCTCGCCGTTAACGATACCAACGGAGACAGCAGCAACCATCCCTTTCATTGGGTTGGTTTTCAGCTTACCGGCGGCAACCAGCTTGTTCAGGGCATCTGCCAGCGCCACACAGGCACCGGTAATAGAGGCCGTACGCGTGCCACCATCGGCCTGGATCACGTCGCAGTCCAGCGTGATGGTGAACTCACCCAGCGTTTTCAGGTCAACCGCGGCGCGGAGCGCACGCGCGATCAGGCGCTGGATCTCCATAGTACGGCCGCCCTGCTTACCTTTTGCCGCTTCACGGGCATTACGGGTATGGGTTGCGCGCGGCAACATACCGTATTCGGCGGTGATCCACCCCTGGCCCTGACCTTTCAGGAAGCGAGGCACGCCCTCTTCAATGGACGCGGTGCAAAGCACCTTGGTGTCACCAAACTCAACCAGCACGGAGCCTTCAGCGTGTTTTGTATAGTTACGGGTCAGGGTGACGGGACGCACCTGGTTGGCGCTACGACCTGCTGGACGCATGATGGATTCTCCGGCTTGAAACGAATGTGGCTGCGCATTATACGGATAAAGGACGCTTATTCCTATCCTGAGAAGCCCCTGAAAGCTATAATCCCCCCATCTCTCCTTTAAAAACGGGAATGTCTATGATCCGCAGTATGACCGCCTACGCCCGGCGTGAAATCAAGGGTAGCTGGGGTAGCGCTACCTGGGAAATGCGCTCGGTAAACCAGCGCTATCTGGAAACGTATTTCCGTATGCCGGAACAGTTCCGCAGCCTGGAGCCTGTGGTGCGTGAGCGTATCCGTACGCGTCTGACCCGCGGGAAAGTGGAATGTAATTTGCGTTTTGAGCCCGATGCCAGTGCACAGGGCGAACTGATCCTGAACGAAAAGCTGGCAAAACAGCTGGTTAATGCGGCGAACTGGGTCAAAATGCAGAGCGATGAAGGCGAGATCAACCCGGTTGATATTCTGCGCTGGCCTGGCGTGATGGCCGCCGGAGAGCAGGATCTGGACGCGATTACCGCTGAAATCCTGGCTGCACTCGACGGCACGCTGGACGACTTTATCGTTGCCCGCGAAACCGAAGGCCAGGCGCTGAAAGCGATGATTGAGCAACGCCTTGAAGGCGTGAGCGCCGAAGTCGCTAAAGTGCGCGCTCATATGCCAGAAGTGCTGCAATGGCAGCGTGAGCGTCTTGTCGCCAAACTGGAAGAGGCGGAAGTTCAGCTGGAAAACAACCGTCTGGAACAAGAGCTGGTGCTGATGGCGCAGCGTGTGGACGTGGCTGAAGAGCTGGATCGTCTGGAAGCGCACGTTAAAGAGACCTACAACATTCTGAAGAAGAAAGAAGCGGTAGGCCGCCGTCTCGACTTTATGATGCAGGAGTTCAACCGCGAGTCGAACACGCTGGCGTCTAAGTCTATCAATGCAGAGGTAACCAATTCAGCGATTGAGCTGAAGGTCCTGATTGAGCAGATGCGCGAGCAGATCCAGAATATCGAGTAATTCCTTTCAGGGTGGTGTTGCCTCGCACACCACCCATTACTTTTTCTAATCCTTATTTAGCCTTACTTTCTTTTCCTCCCGCCTTATCACAAGCCCGCCAGGCATGCGTTGATAAATTTCTGTAGGGCAAACCCCCTCGCCTTAGAAAATCTCAATCGTGATCTTCCGCACAAATCGCTAATCTCCTCCTCTTCATTCCGGAGGGTTTATGCTGCTTCACATTCTCTATCTTATTGGCATTACCGCAGAAGCCATGACCGGCGCGCTCGCTGCCGGACGTCGCCGTATGGACACCTTCGGCGTGATTATTATTGCCACGGCCACCGCGCTCGGCGGCGGGTCCGTGCGCGATATCCTGCTTGGCCATTATCCGCTCGGCTGGGTAAAAAACCCTGAGTACGTCATTATCGTGGCAACGGCAGCCGTGCTAACCACGATTGTGGCCCCGGTGATGCCTCATCTGCGCCGCGTGTTCCTGGTGCTGGATGCGCTTGGGCTGATTGTTTTTTCCATCATCGGCGCGCAGATCGCTCTCGATATGGGTGAAGGCCCGGTTATCGCCACCATTGCTGCCGTGATCACGGGCGTGTTTGGCGGGGTGCTGCGGGATATGTTCTGCAAACGTATCCCGCTGGTTTTCCAGAAGGAACTGTATGCCGGCATCTCCTTTGCCGCGGCAGTGCTTTATGTCGCCTTGCAGCACTATGTCACCAGCCACGATGTGGTGGTTATCTCCACCCTGCTGTTTGGCTTCACCGCGCGTATGCTGGCATTGCGCCTTAAGCTGGGCCTTCCCGTTTTTCATTACAAACACAATGCGCATTAATGTCAGAACGGGCAGGCGCCGGATAATCAGTTACTCGAGTAGTTGTAACCGTAGTGATGATAGCCGTAGCCGTAAGCGTTGCTTGCCCGCTTAACGACGCCGTTGAGAATCACCCCTTTGGTATTGACGCCACTCTGCTCCAGACGCTGTACACAGACCAGCATCTCCTTCACGCTGTTCATCCCGAAGCGGGCGACCAGCAGCGTGGTGCCTGCGCGACGGCCGACGACAGCCGCGTCGGTGACCGCCAGGATCGGTGGCGTATCGATAATCACCAGATCGTAGCGTTCATTCGCCCAGTCCAGAAGCTGCTGGAAACGCGTATGCATCAGAAGCTCCGCCGGATTAGGGGGGATCTGCCCACGCACGATGGTATCGAACCCGCCTTTATCGAAGGTCTGAACGCCCTGGGTATACTCCGCCTTACCGGACAACATCTCCGATAAGCCGCAGGTATTGTCGAGCTTAAACAGATCATGGGCATACCCGCGACGCATATCCGCATCAATATAGAGCACTTTCTGGCCCGCCTGCGCCACGACGGCCGCCAGGGTACTGCTGACAAAGGTTTTACCGCTGTCAGGCGTGGCGCCAGAGATCATCAGTATATTGTTCGCTGACTCCATCATCGCAAAATGCAGACTGGTGCGCAGGCCGCGAATCGCCTCCACGGAGAGATCGACCGGGTTATCCGCCGCCAGGAAGGGGATATGTTTGGTCTTATGGCGCAGCCCTGAGGACATAAAGTCTTTTTTGCGCAAACGCATCTTTTTAGCCAGCCATTCCGACAGCGGTACGGTGGCATAGACGTTAATCCCATGCTCCTCCAGCTGCTCCGGCGTTTCAATGCCCATACGCAGCATACTGCGCGCCAGGATCCAGCCCACAGAGACGAACAGACCCAGGAGAACCCCCAGAACGACGACCAGCGCTTTTTTCGGCTTGACTGGCTGCGGCCGGGTCACGGCCGGATCGATAATGCGGACGTTACCAATTGCGCTCGACCGGGCGATGCTCAGCTCCTGTTCGCGGTTAAGCAGCTGCTGGTAGATAACGCGTCCCGACTCCACATCACGGCTCAGGCGCAACACCTCCTGCTGGGTTGACGGCATGGACGATACCCGTTTATTCAGGCGGTTTTTTTCCTGCTCCAGCGTCTGGCGTTTCTCAATCAGCGCCCGGTAGGTGGGGTGATCTTTTTTGTAGAGCTGCGAAATTTCCGCTTCCCGGAAGGTCAGTTCATTGAGCTGATTGTCCGCATTTACAATCTGCTCCAGCACCGCTTTTGCCTCCAGGTTCAGGTCAACGGAGTCATTTTGCTGGCGATAGCGGTTGAGCTTCTCCTCGGCCTGGTCCAGCTCGCTGCGCACCTGCGGAAGCTGCTGCTTCAAAAATTGCAGGCTTTTCGCATCCTGCGCCGCCTGGCGAGCCACGTTCTGTTGTAAATAGTTATCGGCGATGCAGTTAAGCACGCGCGCCATCTCATCGGGATCTTCCCCCGTGATGGTCAGGCCAAGCATCCCACTGTCCTTGCTGCGCTCGCTCACGGAAAAACGCAGCTGTAGCGCGTCAATGGCCTCCAGCTCGCTCAGCTGTGTAATCGTAAATTGCGTGCCCGGCTTCGCCTGGATAGCGGCAATGGTAATGGCGATATTCGCCGCGCTCAGCGGCTGTCCCACGACGCCCTGTAACGTCACGTTATCGCCTTCCAGCTGATAGTGGCCCTTCTCGCCGACGGTCAGCGTCAGCTTTTGCGCCCGGCCCGCGACAGGGGGAAGATTGAGCATACGGATATCGACGATGCCAGGCTGTTGCCCGGTGAGCCGCGCCCAGCCGCGTCCGACAAGGGGAAAATAGTTTTCACTTACCTGCGTGCGCAGGTTCAGGTCATCAATCGTTTTACCGAGGATCATGCGCGACTGGAGAAGCTGAAGCTCCGGCGCCGACTCAGGCGAGGAGTCAGGGATGAACTCGCTAAGGTTACTGAGTAGCGCGTTGCCCTGCTTCTGTTCCACCTGTATCAGCGCATCGGCCTGATAAACTGGTGTGGCAAAGAGCGCATAAAGCAGTGCCGCCAGCGTGAACAGCGCGGTAAGGATGAGAATAAATTTTCGATGGTCGAGCAGCTCACCCAACAGGCGCACCAGATCGATCTCGTTATTCGCGGCAGACGCATCATGGGCGTGAAGGTTATTTGTTGACATAAAACGTAACTATCCCGTGTGATTAACTGAGCCGTTTCGCCCATTCCAGACTGGCCTGCTCCAGCAGCCCATAAACATATTCAAATGCGTCCCGGTTTTTACGGTAGGGGTCCGGGATCTCTTTTCTGCCCGTCCAGTGACCAAAGAGCATCATTTTGCCGCGCGCCTCCGGTGCGATAGCCGTGACCTGCTCGATATGTTCCAGCTCCATCGCCAGAATCAGATCGTAGTCGCGCACCATGGCGGCGGTGAGCCTGCGCGCCACGTGGCCCTCAAGCAGGGTGCCGCGTTCGGCGGCGATCTCTGTCGCCTGTGAATCGGCGGTGCGCCCTTCCAGGCCACAAATTCCCGCTGAATCGACCCGGGCGGCGGGAAGCAGCCGGCGCAGCAGCCGTTCCCCAATGGGAGAGCGGCAGATATTGCCGGTACAGATCACCAGGATGGCGTTAAACGTTAGTTTGGCCATGTTCTGATATATCTCCCTGTTTCAGTCAGGTCATGTACGCCGGTAATGGTCGGCACAAGCTGAGAGATCACGCGGTTCCAGCGCACCAGCGGCGCGGTGGTGACATAGACGATGTCGTAAGGCTCAAGCTGAAATTCGGTGCTCAACACCATCGCGGTGGCATCCCGGGCGTTAAGCTGGTAGACGTTGGCGATTTTGCCGTTCTGCTTGCCCTGCAACGGACGAATCACAAAGATCCCTGTGGCGTCGGCCATATCCTGATTCACGCCCTGCGCATTACCCAGCGCTTCCGCCAGCGTCATGCCGCTACGGTCCATCTTCAGGGTGCTCTGTTTACCCACCTCGCCCATGACAAACACTTTCAGGTCGTCATTACGGGGAATGAAGAGAATATCGCCCGGATAGAGGAGTTTGTTCTGGGTGAGATCGCCGCGCTGCATCAGCGCGTAGAGAGAAATGTGCGTGTCCTGGCCGTTATGGGTCAGCACCACGTGGCGCCAGTCCGCCTCCGACGTCAGGCCGCCTGCCGCATTGATCGCATCCATTATGGTCAGCGGAATGTTAGTGATGGGCTGCTGGCCCGACTTAGCCACTTCGCCCGTCACGTAGGCTTTTTGCGAGCGGAACGCCGCGACGCTGACATCCACCTGCGGGCTCTCAATCACCGAGTCCAGCCGGGCGGCGATCTCATCGCGCACCTGGGCCAGCGTTTTGCCGACGACGCGGATTTTGCCGATATAGGGGTAGAAGATCGTGCCATCGGCATTTACCCAGTTGCCCGTATCGCTGGCGCTACGGTACTGACCTGCGGGGGTGGTCAGCTCCGGGTGGTCCCAGACGGTAACCATCAGTACGTCGCCGACGCCGATGCGATATTGGTAGTTCTGGAGCTGGCGATCCAGTTCAGGATTCGCGCAGGAGTCGACTTTGCCAGGCAGCAACTGCTCCACCAGCCCCGGCGTGAGCGGATAGACGTTGACCATCTTATTCAGATCGTAATTGCTGTCAGGCAGATCGATAATATCTTTGCCTGGGGTGCTAAGTCCCTGGCCCGGTACGATAGTACAACCGCTTAACGCCATCATAGCCAACGCAAGCACGGAAAATTTAACGTTTTTCATTCAGGAAAATCATCTGGTTAAGTAATGCCTGTTTCATCCGGTACTACTGCCCTACCGGGGTTTCGCGTTCTGACGTCATGTCATAGAGCTGATATTTGCGGCCTAACATCTGGCCGCCATCACGCGTGAGAGGCGTCCACGAGACCACCGCCCGGTTGCGATTTGGGCCGATCGTCATCAGATCAAGCGGGATCGAGATGTAGAAGCCTTTGCTAAAGCCACCTTCGCCATAATCCTCTTTCGAGACGTTGGTCAGCGCCGCCCAGGCGCCTACCGTCACGCCGCTGTCGAATCGCTTCGCGACGTCGAGGGTGGCGCCTTTATCCTTCGCCAGGTACTGCCCGACGCTCAGCTTCATCAGCACGCTGTTGAGCTTCGCCGGGTTCCAGTAGGCGGTGATAAATCCGGTTGGCGCGCTGTAGTCGGTGAAGCGCATCATGTCGTCCCAGTCGCGCTGCTTGACGTAGTTCGCATCCACGCCCAGCGCCCAGTCGCTATCAAGCGGGCGCCAGAGCGCCTCTGCTCCCACGCCGCCGTACATGGTTTCGAGGTAGCCGCCATAAATCTGGGCATAGAAGCCGTGCCCCAGCGCATCGACATAGTTGGCCTGTAAGTTGTTGATGTAGACGTCATTGCTGACATAATCGCGAATATGGGTTCTGACGCGCGGCAGGCTGGAGTCAGCGGGAAGCAGCGAGGATTTGAACTTGTCGTAGTTGTTATAGAGGTTGGCGAACACGCCGCCGTCGAGCAGCAGACGATCGGTCAGCCAGTAGCTGGCGCTGGCCATCACCCCCACCTGGAACATATAGAAATCTTCCGGACCGCCCAGCGACTGCGCCAGCGTCGGTTTGACGCTGTAGCTGAAGCGATCGGCGCGAATACGGTAGCCGCGCCCGAACGCTGTGGTATCCACAGGCTCGACGCGCTGCTGCCTGAGCGCCTCCTCCTGGCCGAGCGGCTGTCCCGCCAGCTGTTTGCGCAGGCTGGTGACATCGGTTTGCGTCGTGACCAGCGGCAGATGGTCACGCCGCTGGGTGATAGCGATCGTGTCGACCCCGTCGGGCAGGTTATTGATCAGAATACGGTTGGCGCGATCCACCGCTTCGCGCGGATCGCGATAGCGATACTGTTCGCCGGTCATGTATAAGGTATTGCCGTGCTGAAGGATCTCCGGCGCATCGAAGCCTGCGTTGTACTTAAGCGCGGTGAGCTGGTTTGCCGCCGAGGTATAGTCCAGCGTCTCGCCTGCCGGTGCCGGTTGCCAGGCCGGTTTCGGGTTATCACGCAGCGCGGGGCGCAGATCGTTAAAGTTGGTCCGCAGGGTGAAGCCAAACATCAGCGTATTGCCGCGCTCGTAGCTGAGGTTGAGATCGGCCCAGTCGGCAACGCGATAGACTGCCCCCACGTTGATATGGCTCGACTGCTTAATGGAGCCGGCAAAATCATCGGCATAATTGTTGCCGTCATACTCGAGCTTCAGGCGCAGGGGCTGCCAGGGCGTCTGATACTGGAGGCCGCCAAACAGCGACGCCGGACCACGAAACATATCGCTAAAGCTGATATCCCCGGCATCATGTGATTCGCCGCGGGTGCAATACTTATTGTTGTCGTGGCACAGCGGGTTACCCACGTTGTCGCTATTACCGGGATATCCCCAGGCTATTCCAAAGGTAAAATCGACCGGTCCGGCCATTTTACTGGCAACCAGATATTCACCGTCGAACAGGCCGGTGCCCGCAATATCGCGCTTGCCGAGCGCCACCTGCGGCAGGCTATAGTCCTCTTCCCACAGACGAACCTTAAAATCGAATGACTTATCCTTGTAGCTTTGATCGCCGCTGAAATCCTCGTCGCTGCTGTATTTGCGGGTGCGGACGTCGGTATAACGAATCGTCCCTTCCAGCCACGGAAAGAGCACGACCGAAGAGGAGTAAAAACGATACTGGTTGTTATCGCGGTAGTTGACGCTGAATTCCCCTTCCCGGCCAAAGCGCGCGTCGGGCATTTGCATCAGGCCGGTGCCGCCAAAGTCGGACTGTGAAGGTCCGGTCGGATCGGGCCAGGTACGCAGCTCCGCGTGGCAGGCAGAAGAGATCGCCAGAGCAAGGCCGCTCAGTAAAAAAAGTTTGTTCATCAGTCAGGTATCCGCCGCGTCAGGAGCGCAACGATTTGCTCATTCAGACCGGTAAAATCGTCCGGCACCGCCCGGGGATCAAACCCCACCCACAGAACAGCGCCCGGCTCTGCTTCAATATGGCGTGCGTTCCAGTACGCCACCGGCGCAACAACCCTACTGCCGTCAGGATCGATAACGGTCACGTTATTCCTGTCGGCGCCAGCCAGCCGCAGCTGCCCCTGTAAGTAATCCCTAATGCTTGCGCCCGGTCGCCAGGCCAGTTTCCCCGGTGTGGCGACCGCCCCCATCAGCGTGACGGTGCGGGGCGCAGGCGAGAGCCACAGATCGTAACGGCCCTCAAGGGAACGATCGCCGCGGGCGTCGGTACGCACGGCGTCTGGATCGAGGCTGACAAACTGCCGCCCGACGATCCGCAGGGAGCGGATCTGTGTAGCGACAGTGCGAATGGTCGCGATCCGCTCGTCATCGGCGCGATTCTGCCAGGCTGAAAGCGACGCCAGCACCTGCTGTTGCGTCTGTTGCGCTCGCCGCGTGGCGGAAGGGGTTGCGATGACAGCGCCCTGCCACCAGACGTTGTTCAGCTGCGGCTGGGTGACCAGCCGGGAGAGCGTATCGGCCTGTCCAGCAGACCACGTTTTGCCCGGCTGATGCACGGTAACGACGCTTGCGCATAAGGCGGGCAGGCTGAAGAGAGATAGCCCTACGCCAGGTAACCATTTTCTGAGTCTGTTCATGGGGCGGGCTTCAACATCGTCATGGTGACAGGGAATACGCCCGCGCCGAGCATCTGTTCGCTCTGGCGTACCTGGCCGGTGGCGGAATCAATCCAGAAGGTGTTATGCCAGCGACGATCGAGGCCGTCGGCCTGCACCGTCTCCTGCCAGACCTGACAACGTAGCGTGTTTCCGGCAAGGGTCAGGTTTTCCGTCCCGCTCAGGGAGAAGCGCGAGGTCAGGTGTACGGAGCGATACCGCCCCTCTTCCTGCCAGCGCACATCGCGCGACCACTGGCTGCCGTCGCGGAGCTGCGGCGTGTGGCGCAGCGGATCGTGCTCAAGGTTGGTTACCTCAAGCAGGTTATAAGGGAGCTTGAGCGTGTGGATAAGGCGACCGTTATGCGTGACGATCATCGCATTATCCTGCGATAACCACTTACTGTTTCCCTGTTCGATGTATCCGAGAACCACCAGGATCCTCGGGCCATTATCCAGACGCAGGTACATGGTTGAGTATGGGAGCACCTGAATCTGCCCGTCCGTTACCGTCACATCCTGGCGCCCGTCCAGGCTGGCGTTAAAGGTCTCAATAATGCTCTGCTGGCTCGGCGTACATCCCTGGATCAGCAGAGTCATGATGAGCAGAATAAACAGTCTCACCAGAAATCCTTGATTAAATAACATTGAAATCAATCAAATACCCGGCTTTGATATCGCCACCGGGTCAAGTCGTTGCGCTGTTCAGCGCAAGGCTATATCGCCTTGCGCACCAGCCTTAGCGGGTAACTGTCGTCGTGGAAGTACCATTGCCTGAGTCATCGCCACTGTCGCTTGCCGCGACAACGGCTAACGTCGCTACGCCGGCAATCGCAGCGGTGGTGACAACAGCGGTTGTCCCAATCGCGCCTGCCGCCAGTCCCCCCGTAGTGCCAGCGGTAGTTCCCACCGTTGCTCCGGTTGTTGTACCGGTTGTTGCTGCGCTGGTACTACCTGCTTCGGTGGTAGCGCCTATAGCAGGCAGGGCAGTCGCCAGCGTGAGTGCCGTCAGCACTGTACAAAGCGTCCTTTTCATTTTTGGTCCTCATTCAAATGAAGGAAAATATGAGCACCTGGAAACCAGGTCCCGGTTAACGGGCATAAAGCCCGGGGCTGAATTCCGGCCCGACAGGGACGGAAAATCATCCATGTAAAAGCCCTGGGCTCTGAACACCAGCGCATATAAACCGCCAGGATATATTTCGGTACCCTTAATTGCTTCAATTGGAGTTCAGATAGTTAACTCCCTCACGGGGTGCAAAAAGAAAGGAAAACGCAGAAGTGATGCGAAATGCACCCCAGCGGTAACTACCTTAAAAATTTTGGATAAGATAATTCTTATAATAATTTGACGCAATGATTTCCGGCAGAATAAATATGACTAATTGTTAACCAGAAAACACTCAACATATTATTAATAAAATAGTTAAACAGCTGAAATTAAAAGCAAAAATACGAACAATACTCAGGCTGCATTGCCTATAACTCCTTCATTCCCGGCTATTGCCCTCGATTAATAGTGATTGAGATCAATTAAGCCGTTCTCTCAAAGAAAATAAAAACGCAAGCAGAGCAAATTCTGAAATTGGGTTCAGGGATAATATTTCCTCAAAATATATTTACCATGAATAATTCATTTATATTCATAATTATTGCGTATATAAACCGCGTCTCATAAATACGCTATTCACGGCAGCGGAAGTGTGCCCCCTCGCCAGTCTGTTCAGGAGCGCACGCAGATTAAAATCCACCGATGTGCTCTGCGGCCAGCCATTTTGCCAGGGCATCAATCTGAGGCTGATGCAGCCAGTTTACGATCTGGCGGGCCTTCTCCTGCCCGACACCCGGCAGCATCCGCCACTCCGCTTCGCTTCGCTGAATCAGCGCCTGCCAGGTGCGATCCCCTGCCGCCTTGAGCGTCGACCGGGCCAGCGGTATTCCCATCGCGGTGATCCAGCGGATAAAAGGTCGCTCCCGCGCCAGGTTAAACTGATGCCACAGCGCAGCGCCATGCGATGCCGATATCCCCGGCGTCGCGGTGAGCTGCGCCTGCGTGAGCTGTAGCCAGGAGAAGAGGTGCTCAAACCGATGCGCCTGATAGAGGGTCCGCCATCCTGATTCGCCCACTCCTTCGATATCTAACGCCTGCCTGGAACTTAGCCACGTCAGCCGGGCAAAAAATTGCTCCATGCACTCCGGGGAGGCATAGAAACAGGTTAAACCGTTATAGCGCGATGAGGGCGGCTGCGGTTTACGGCGATCCACATTGCGCCACACCACGTTATCCAGCCGGGGAATACCTTGTCCCGCCAGGCTTACCAGCACCTGATCGCCGGGGGCAATATCCAGCCTCTGCCAGCGGTTAACCGACCCTAAGCTGACGCGCTGTACGCGTTTATCGTCGAGCATCAGCGGCTCAAGCTGCGCAATCGCGGTGATCCGCCCGGTACGGCCAACGGTAAAGTGAATCGCTTTGACTTCCGTCACCTGGGCCACAGGAAGGTATTTCCATGCGACGACCCAACTCCCTTCCCCCGGCAGCCATCGCTCGCCCGGCGGCTCTGCCGAGGCGCGAACCACAATGCCATCCGTGGCGAAGGGCAACGAAGCCTTAAACCAGGCCGTCCGCTGCGCCTCCACATCAGCCGCGTTTTTAACCGGCACGGTATAGCGGGCCGTCAGGGTAAAACCTGCCTCCGCCAGCGCGGAAAGGCGTGCTTTCATCGCTTTTGGGCCGTTCGGCCAGGCCCAGATAAAAATGCCTGTCTGCTTCAGCGCTGCGCGATCGGTCGCGCGCATCATCGCTCCCGCTACCTTCGCACGCGCGTTCATCCCTCCCATCCGCTGCTGGATATGCCCCTCGCGCAGCAGAAAAAGTTCACCCTGCAACACGCTGTTGGCAAGCGGCCCGGCCAGCGTTTGCGGAATAGCGGGAATTATTCGCGCCTGTGCCGTCCACTCTTCCCCCTGTAAGCCGTCGCCCCGACTAATCGCCTGCGCCAGCTTGCCGTTTTTGTAGACCAGGGTGACCGCAACACCATCCACCTTTGGCTGTACCCAGAGATCCTGCTGCGTCGCCATCCAGCGGCTTAGCGCCTGCTTGCTTTCTACCTTATGCACGCCGGTATGGGCGAAGGGATGCTTCACCGTCCCACTGGCGGCAGGGCGATCGTCGTGCAGCGGTTCATCGTGAAAACAGCGCTGCCACTGTTTTAAGCGGGCGTTAAGCCTGTCGTAAACGTCGTCACTCACCTCGCTGCTGCCCTGCTTCCAGTAATCTTCATTCCAGCGGGTCAGCTGCGCCTTCAGGGCCGCGATCTCCTGCCCGGCTTTAGCCGGTGACCAGACCGGGCAGATTGCCATCGCCCCGCTGCTTAAGAAGATCATCAGTATGCTTATCCATTTCACCATTATTACCCCTCCCTGTTTTGCGAAGGGTATACCCTGCCCGGGAGCCGCAGACCAGCTGCAAAATTGCATTTTACGAGCGCGCTTCAGAGCATTGTTTTTATTGCAGCAAAAGGAAGGTAAAAGCTGAAAACGGCACGCAAAATTTAATCATCCAGGGGAAAAAGTGTGACAAAGGCTACGTCACACAGCGGCGACGTGTATAATAAGCCCGTATGTAGGACTTCTTCGTTAACACATACAAAAGACTCTCATGGCTCAAGGCACGCTTTATATTGTTTCTGCCCCTAGTGGCGCGGGTAAATCCAGCCTTATTCAGGCACTGTTAAAAACCCAACCGTTGTACGATACGCAGGTTTCTGTTTCTCACACCACGCGAGCACCGCGTCCGGGTGAAGTGCACGGCGAACACTATTTCTTTGTTAATCACGACGAATTCAGAGCGATGATTGGCAGAGACGCGTTTCTTGAACACGCAGAAGTTTTCGGTAACTACTACGGTACTTCGCGTGAAACCATTGAGCAGGTTCTGGCGACCGGCGTGAACGTGTTCCTGGATATCGACTGGCAGGGCGCACAGCAAATTCGTAAGAAAATGCCTGATTCGCGCAGTATCTTTATTTTACCGCCATCGAAAGATGAACTGGATCGCCGCCTGCGTGGTCGCGGCCAGGACAGCGAAGAAGTTATCGCGAAGCGTATGGCGCAGGCAGTTGCAGAAATGAGCCATTACGCGGAATATGATTACCTTATTGTGAATGATGATTTTGATGCCGCGCTGAGCGATCTCAAAACTATCCTTCGCGCAGAACGTCTGCGTATGAGCCGCCAGAAGCAGCGACATGACGCATTAATCACCAAACTGTTGGCAGACTGAACCCACTTTCAGTATCATGCCCAGTCATTTCTTCACCTGTGGAGCATTTTAAGTATGGCACGCGTAACTGTTCAGGACGCTGTAGAGAAAATTGGTAACCGTTTTGACCTGGTGCTGGTCGCCGCGCGTCGCGCTCGTCAGATGCAGGTAGGCGGTAAAGATCCGCTGGTACCGGAAGAAAACGATAAAACCACCGTTATTGCACTTCGCGAAATCGAAGAAGGTCTGATCAACAACCAGATCCTCGACGTGCGTGAGCGCCAGGAGCAGCAAGAGCAGGAAGCCGCTGAATTACAAGCTGTTACCGCTATTGCTGAAGGTCGTCGTTAATTAAACCTGCGGGTCGCCCTTGTATCTGTTTGAAAGCCTGAATCAACTGATTCAAACCTACCTGCCTGAAGACCAGATTAAGCGTCTTCAGCAGGCGTATCTCGTTGCACGTGACGCTCACGAGGGCCAGACACGTTCAAGCGGTGAACCCTATATCACGCACCCGGTAGCGGTGGCCTGTATTCTGGCCGAGATGAAACTCGACTACGAAACGCTGATGGCCGCCCTGCTGCACGACGTGATCGAAGATACCCCTGCCACCTACCAGGACATGGAACAGCTGTTTGGCAAAAGCGTTGCCGAGCTGGTGGAAGGGGTCTCTAAGCTTGATAAGCTGAAATTCCGCGACAAGAAAGAGGCGCAGGCCGAAAACTTCCGCAAGATGATCATGGCGATGGTGCAGGATATCCGCGTCATTCTCATCAAACTGGCTGACCGCACCCACAATATGCGCACGCTGGGCTCACTTCGCCCGGATAAACGTCGCCGCATCGCCCGTGAAACCCTCGAAATTTACAGTCCGCTGGCGCACCGTTTAGGTATTCATCACATTAAAACCGAGCTGGAAGAGCTGGGTTTTGAGGCGTTGTACCCGAACCGCTATCGCGTGATTAAAGAGGTGGTGAAAGCCGCTCGCGGTAACCGTAAAGAGATGATTCAAAAGATCCTCTCTGAAATCGAAGGGCGTTTGCAGGAAGCGGGCATTCCGTGCCGCGTGAGCGGTCGCGAAAAGCATTTGTACTCTATCTACTGCAAAATGGTGCTTAAAGAGCAGCGTTTTCACTCGATCATGGATATCTACGCGTTCCGCGTCATCGTCCACGATTCAGACACCTGTTATCGCGTGCTGGGGCAGATGCACAGCCTGTACAAGCCGCGTCCGGGGCGCGTCAAAGATTACATCGCCATTCCAAAAGCGAACGGATACCAGTCTTTGCACACCTCCATGATTGGCCCGCACGGTGTCCCTGTTGAGGTGCAGATTCGTACCGAAGATATGGATCAGATGGCGGAGATGGGTGTCGCGGCGCACTGGGCTTATAAAGAGCACGGCGGCGAAAGCAGCACCACCGCGCAAATCCGCGCCCAGCGCTGGATGCAGAGCCTGCTGGAGCTGCAACAGAGCGCAGGTAGCTCGTTTGAATTTATCGAGAGCGTTAAATCCGATCTCTTCCCGGATGAGATTTACGTTTTCACGCCGGAAGGGCGCATTGTCGAACTGCCTGCGGGCGCGACACCGGTCGACTTCGCTTACGCCGTGCATACCGATATCGGCCATGCCTGCGTAGGTGCCCGCGTCGACAGGCAGCCTTATCCGCTGTCGCAGCCGCTCTTCAGCGGACAGACGGTGGAGATCATTACCGCGCCGGGGGCACGTCCTAACGCCGCCTGGTTGAACTTTGTCGTGAGCTCAAAAGCGCGCGCAAAAATCCGCCAGCTGCTGAAAAACCTCAAGCGCGACGACTCCGTTAGCCTGGGGCGTCGTCTGCTCAATCACGCGCTGGGTGGCAGCCGCAAACTGGCAGAGATCCCACCAGAAAACATTCAGCATGAGCTGGAGCGTATGAAGCTCGCCTCGCTGGATGACCTGCTGGCAGAGATTGGTCTCGGCAACGCCATGAGCGTGGTCGTGGCGAAGAATCTGCAACAAGGCGAAACGACAGCCGTTCCTGCCACCACGCAAAATCATGGTCACCTGCCGATCAAAGGCGCTGACGGGGTGCTCATCACCTTCGCCAAATGCTGCCGTCCTATCCCGGGCGACCCGATTATTGCGCATGTCAGCCCGGGTAAAGGGCTGGTGATCCACCATGAATCCTGCCGTAACATCCGTGGCTATCAGAAAGAGCCTGAGAAGTTCATGGCGGTCGAGTGGGATAAAGAGACGGCCCAGGAATTTATCACTGAAATCAAGGTGGATATGTTCAACCACCAGGGTGCCCTGGCGAACCTGACGGCAGCGATCAACACCGCCTCATCCAACATTCAAAGCCTGAATACGGAAGAAAAAGATGGCCGCGTTTATAGCGCCTTTATTCGCCTGACCGCCCGTGACCGTGTGCATCTGGCCAATATTATGCGCAAGATCCGCGTGATGCCGGACGTCATTAAAGTCACCCGTAACCGAAACTAGCATTATGAATTCAAAACGTTACGAGCGAATCTGCGAAATGCTCGCCAGGCGTCAGCCTGATCTGACGGTCTGCATGGAGCAGGTCCATAAACCTCATAACGTCTCTGCTATCGTCCGCACCGCAGATGCCGTCGGCGTGCATGAAGTCCACGCCGTCTGGCCTGGCGCACGTATGCGTACCATGGCCTCCACCGCCGCAGGCAGCAACAGCTGGGTATCCGTGAAAACTCACCAGACTATTGGTGAAGCGGTCTCGCACCTGAAAGGGCGTGGCATGCAGGTTCTGGCAACCAACCTCTCTGCTAAAGCCGTGGATTTCCGTGAGATCGACTACACCCGTCCGACCTGCATTTTAATGGGCCAGGAGAAAACGGGGATCACGCAGGAAGCACTGGATTTGGCCGATCGGGACATCATCATTCCAATGATCGGCATGGTCCAGTCACTCAACGTGTCGGTCGCCTCGGCGCTGATCCTGTATGAAGCGCAGCGCCAGCGTCAGAATGCCGGAATGTACGAGCGCAGCAACAGCATGCTGCCTGAAGAGGAGCAGCAGCGCCTGCTGTTTGAAGGTGGCTATCCGGTGCTGGCTCGCGTTGCGAAGCAGAAGAAATTGCCTTACCCCCACGTCAACGCGCAGGGCGAAATTGAAGCCGATGCCGAGTGGTGGTCCACCATGCAGTACGCGGGGTAAATCATGAAAGGCCGCCTGCTGGACGCCATACCGCTCAACAGCCTGACGGGCGTGGGCGCGGCACAAAGCAGTAAACTGGCGAAGATAGGCCTGCACACCGTGCAGGATCTCCTGCTCCACCTCCCCCTGCGCTACGAAGACCGTACTCAGCTTTATAAGATTGGCGATCTGCTGCCCGCTATTTACGCCACCGTTGAAGGGGAAGTGCTGAACTGCAACATCACCTTTGGCGGACGCAGGATGATGACCTGCCAGATCAGCGACGGCACCGGCATTCTCACCATGCGCTTTTTCAACTTCAATGCGGCAATGAAAAACAGCCTTGTCACTGGACGACGCGTACTTGCGTACGGTGAAGCCAAACGGGGCAAATACGGCGCGGAGATGATCCACCCGGAATACCGCGTGCAGGGCGATCTCAGCTCACCTGAGCTACAGGAGACGCTCACGCCGGTCTATCCAACCACTGAAGGCATTAAGCAGGCTACGCTGCGCAAGCTCACCGACCAGGCGCTGGAGCTGCTTGATACCTGCGCCATTAACGAGCTGCTGCCGCCGGAGCTGGCGCAGGGCATGATGAGCCTGCCGGAGGCGTTGCGCACCCTGCACCGTCCACCGCCAACGCTTCAGCTTGTTGATTTAGAGAGCGGGAAACACCCCGCCCAACGGCGTCTTATCCTTGAGGAATTACTGGCTCACAACCTGAGCATGCTGGCCCTGCGCGCAGGTGCGCAGCGCTTCCACGCGCAGCCATTAAGCCAGCGTGATGAGCTCAAAGATAAGCTGCTGGCCTCACTGCCGTTTAAACCCACCGGCGCCCAGGCGCGGGTGACTGCCGAGATCGAACGCGATATGGCGCTGGATGTGCCGATGATGCGCCTGGTGCAGGGCGACGTGGGTTCCGGGAAAACGCTGGTCGCCGCGCTGGCCGCTTTGCGCGCCATCGCCCACGGTAAGCAGGTGGCGCTGATGGCGCCGACGGAACTGCTGGCCGAGCAGCACGCCAACAATTTCCGTAACTGGTTCGCCCCGCTGGGAATTGAAGTGGGCTGGCTGGCCGGGAAGCAGAAGGGCAAAGCGCGCCTTGCGCAGCAGGAAGCCATTGCCAGCGGGCAGGTGCAGATGATTGTCGGCACGCACGCCATTTTCCAGGAACAGGTGCAGTTTAACGGCCTGGCGCTGGTCATTATCGACGAACAGCACCGCTTTGGTGTTCATCAGCGTCTGGCGCTGTGGGAGAAAGGTCTGCAACAGGGCTTCCACCCGCATCAGCTGATCATGACCGCCACGCCGATTCCGCGCACCCTGGCGATGACGGCCTACGCCGATCTGGATACCTCCACCATCGACGAACTCCCCCCGGGCCGTACGCCGGTGACAACGGTCGCCATTCCGGACACGCGCCGCAGCGACATCATTGACCGCGTGCGCAACGCCTGCACCCACGAAGGACGTCAGGCTTACTGGGTCTGTACCCTGATTGAAGAGTCTGAGCTGCTGGAAGCGCAGGCTGCCGAAGCCACGTGGGAAGAGTTAAAGCTCGCCCTGCCGGAGCTGAACGTCGGTCTGGTTCACGGGCGCATGAAGCCTGCCGAGAAGCAGGCGGTGATGCAGTCGTTCAAACAGGGCGAGCTGCATTTGCTGGTCGCGACCACGGTCATCGAAGTGGGCGTGGACGTGCCGAACTCCAGCCTGATGATTATTGAGAACCCGGAGCGCCTGGGCCTGGCGCAGCTCCACCAGCTACGAGGCCGCGTGGGCCGTGGCGCGATCGCCTCTCACTGCGTGCTGCTCTACAAAGCCCCTCTGTCGAAAACCGCGCAGATGCGTTTGCAGGTATTACGCGACAGCAATGACGGCTTCGTCATTGCGCAAAAAGATCTGGAGATCCGCGGCCCGGGCGAACTGCTGGGCACGCGTCAGACGGGTAACGCCGAATTTAAAGTGGCGGATTTGTTGCGCGATCAGGCCATGATCCCCGAAGTACAACGCCTTGCGCGTCATATTCATGAACGCTACCCCGAACAGGCGGCAGCGTTAATTGAACGCTGGATGCCGGAAACCGAGCGGTATTCCAACGCCTGACGGTCAGCCAAACATCGGCAGCATCAGGTAGAGCTTAATGACCAGCGCGTTGACAATATCAATGAAGAATGCGCCCACCATCGGCACCACCAGAAACGCCATGTGCGACGGGCCGAACCGTTCGGTGATCGCCTGCATATTCGCGATGGCCGTTGGCGTCGCTCCCAGACCAAACCCACAGTGGCCCGCAGCCAGTACCGCCGCATCATAGTTTTTGCCCATCATGCGCCAGGTAACAAAGATGGCATACAGCGCCATGAACACGGCCTGCACCGCCAGGATCGCCACCATCGGCAGCGCCAGCGAGGCCAGTTCCCACAGCTTGAGGCTCATCAGCGCCATCGCCAGGAACAGCGACAGGCTGACGTTCCCCAGCACGGACACTGCGCGCTCAAAGACGCGGTAGAAGCCCATCTGCGCCAGACCGTTGCTCAGGATCACCCCGATAAACAGCACGCAGACAAAGGTTGGCAGTTCGAAAGCCGTTCCCGCCAGCCATTGCGCAACGATTTTGCCCACGGTTAGGCAGATGGCAATCATGGCGATGGTTTCAATCATCACCAGCGAGGTGATGCTGCGGCCAACGTCCGGTTTTTCAAATGCTGTCGGCACCATTTCATCGTCTGGCCTGCCTTCCGGCGTGGTGGAGTGTTTCACCAGATAGCGCGCTACCGGGCCGCCAATCAGCCCGCCAAGCACCAGGCCAAAGGTCGCACAGGCCATTGCCACTTCCGTTGCGTTTTCAAAGCCATAGCGTTCGATGAACAGCTTGCTCCACGCCGCGCCCGTTCCGTGGCCACCTGACAGGGTAATCGACCCCGCCAGCAGACCCATCAGCGGATCCAGCCCCAGCAATGACGCCATACCGATGCCGATGGCGTTTTGCATCAGCAGCAGGCCCACCACAACAATCAGAAACACGCCCAGCACCTTGCCGCCCGAACGCAGGCTTGCGAGGTTAGCGTTCAGGCCGATAGTGGCAAAGAAGGCCAGCATCAACGGATCTTTCAGGGACATATCAAAATCGATTTCCCAGCCCATGCTTTTTTTCAGCACCAGCAGGGCCAGCGCCACCAGCAATCCACCGGCGACAGGTTCAGGAATGGTGTACTTTTTCAGAAAGGAAACACTGTGTACCAGCTTGCGACCAAGCAGAAGAACCAGCGTTGCGGCAACAAGGGTCGACAACGTATCGAGATGAATCATAAAAGGCTCCTGTTATGCGCGTGTTCCATACACACGCGGCGTTATCCTGGGCCGGGTGATGCTCGTCATGAGCCGCCGGCGCGAAAAGTGTAATTTTTTTTTCCTGTTCGTTGTAGAAAACCTGCTCACACCGGCAGATTTTCTCTCTTTTTTTTGCTGGCAATCGTTTGCTTTTACCAGGTGGTCAGCTAAAATGCCCGCTTTTCCACCGTGGGATTGCCGCCGATGTCTGTTAACACTCTGGAGTCTGCTGATGCGCAACCGATTGCGCAGAAGCAAAACAGCGAACTGATTTACCGCCTTGAAGATCGTCCCCCGCTGCCTCAAACCCTGTTTGCCGCCTGCCAGCACCTGCTGGCGATGTTCGTTGCGGTCATCACGCCGGCTCTGCTGATTTGCCAGGCGCTGGGGTTACCGGCGCAGGATACGCAACACATCATCAGTATGTCTCTGTTCGCTTCCGGCGTGGCCTCCATCATTCAAATTAAAGCCTGGGGTCCGGTGGGCTCGGGTTTGCTGTCGATTCAGGGCACCAGCTTTAACTTTGTGGCGCCGCTGATCATGGGCGGTACGGCACTGAAAACCGGCGGCGCAGATGTCCCGACGATGATGGCGGCGCTTTTCGGCACCCTGATGCTGGCAAGCTGCACAGAGATGATCATTTCCCGCGTTCTGCACCTGGCGCGCCGGGTGATCACCCCGCTGGTCTCCGGCGTGGTGGTGATGATTATCGGCCTGTCACTGATCCAGGTGGGTCTGACCTCCATCGGGGGCGGCTACGCGGCAATGAGCGACCATACCTTCGGCGCGCCGAAAAACCTGCTGCTGGCAGGCGTGGTGCTGGCGATCATTATTCTGCTTAACCGCCAGCGTAACCCGTACCTGCGCGTGGCATCGCTGGTGATCGCCATGGCGGCCGGTTACCTGCTGGCGTGGGCGCTGGGCATGTTGCCGGAAAACACCACCCCAACCAACAGCGCGTTGATTACCGTGCCAACGCCGCTCTACTACGGCCTGGGCATTGACTGGAGTCTGCTCCTGCCGCTGATGCTGGTCTTTATGATCACTTCGCTGGAAACCATTGGCGATATCACCGCCACCTCCGACGTGTCCGAGCAGCCGGTCTCCGGCCCGCTGTACATGAAACGTCTGAAAGGCGGCGTGCTGGCGAACGGACTGAACTCGTTTGTCTCGGCGGTGTTCAACACCTTCCCGAACTCCTGCTTTGGCCAGAACAACGGCGTGATCCAGCTGACCGGCGTGGCCAGCCGCTACGTGGGCTTCGTGGTAGCGCTGATGCTGGTGGTCCTCGGCCTGTTCCCGGCGGTGAGCGGGTTTGTGCAGCACATCCCTGAGCCGGTGCTGGGCGGCGCGACGCTGGTCATGTTCGGTACCATCGCGGCCTCTGGCGTGCGTATCGTCTCCCGCGAGCCGCTGAACCGCCGCGCAATCATGATTATTGCGCTGTCTCTCGCCGTAGGGCTTGGCGTCTCCCAGCAGCCGATGATTTTGCAGTTTGCCCCGGACTGGGTGAAAAACCTGCTCTCTTCCGGCATCGCCGCGGGCGGTATTACCGCTATTGTGCTGAATCTCATTTTCCCGCCTGAAAAGAACTGATCCCCACACGGCAGGCTGTCAATGCCTGCCGTGACATCTCTTTACACCATTCCCGCCTTGAGCATTGCGCATAAATCGTGCATAACACCCTTATGTGCGTTTCGCGGGAAGGAAGACCATGAAATTTATTGGAAAGCTGCTTATCTATCTTCTGGTAGCCCTGCTCATTGTAGTGCTCGCCTTTTATTTTCTGCTCCAGACCCGCTGGGGCGCATCGCAGGTCAGCAGCTGGATCACGGTGAATACCGATTACGAGCTCAACTTTGACCTGATGGATCACCGCTTTTCATCCCCTTCTCACATCCTTCTGGAGAACGTTACCTTCGGACGAGATGGCAAACCGGCCACGCTGGTCGCTAAAAAAGTGGATATTGGCTTAAGCAGCCGCCAGATCACCGACCCGCTGCATATGGATGCCATCACCCTGTTCGATGGCACGCTGAATTTATCGCCGCAGACGGCGCCGCTGCCGTTCCAGGCCGACCGTCTGCAACTGAATAACATGGCCTTTAACAGCCCGAATACGGAGTGGGATCTCAGTGCGCAAAAGGTGACCGGCGGCGTCAGCCCGTGGCAGCCCGAGGCGGGGAACGTACTCGGGAAAAATGCGCAAATCCAGATGAGCGCCGGGTCGCTCACGCTCAACGGCATACCGGCCAACAACGTGCTGATTCAGGGACAACTCAACGGCAAAGAGGTGGTGCTGAATACCATCGGTGCCGATATGGCGCGCGGCTCGCTGACGGGCTCGGCTCTGCGTAATGCCGACGGTGGCTGGGTTATCAACACCCTGCGTCTGAATGAGATCCGTCTGCAAAGCGACAAATCGCTGCTGGATTTCTTCGCCCCTCTCTCCACCCTGCCTTCGTTACAGATTGGGCGGCTGGAAGTGACCGATGCCCGTCTACAGGGGCCAGACTGGGCGGTAACCGACCTCGATCTCAGCCTGCGTAACCTCACCCTGAGTAAAGGGGACTGGCAAAGCCAGGAGGGACGGTTATCCATGAACGCCAGCGAATTTATTTACGGCTCGCTGCATCTGTTTGACCCTATCCTGAATGCGGAATTCTCCCCGCAGGGCATTGTGCTGCGTCAGTTCACCTCCCGCTGGGAAGGGGGCATGGTGCGTACCTCCGGCAACTGGCTGCGCGAGGGTCAGGCGCTGGTGCTGGACGACGTTGCCATTGCCGGGCTGGAATATACGCTTCCGGAAAACTGGAAAACGCTGTGGATGGACCCGCTCCCGGCATGGCTGAACAGCGTGACGCTGAAAAAATTTGGCCTGAGCCGCAACCTGGTGATCGACATCGATCCGGCGTTCCCGTGGCAGATCACCTCCCTCGACGGTTATGGCGCTAATCTGCGGCTGGCGCAGGATCACAAGTGGGGCGTGTGGGGCGGTAACGCAACCCTCAACGGGGCGGCAGCAACCTTTAACCGCGTCGACGTGCGTCGCCCGTCGCTGGCGCTGAATGCCAACGCCGCAACGGTAAATATTACCGATCTGAGCGCCTTTACCGAGAAAGGGATCCTGGAAGCGACCGCCACCGTGTCACAGCTGCCACAGCGACAAACCACCGTGAGCCTGAACGGGCGCGGTGTACCACTCAACGTTTTGCAGCAGTGGGGCTGGCCAGCGCTGCCGATTGCAGGCGACGGCAATATTCAGCTCACCGCCAGCGGAAGCGTGCAGGCCAATGCGCCGCTGAAGCCGACGGTGAATGGGAAGCTGAGCGCAGTGAATATGGATAAACGGCAGGTGCAACAGAAGATGACCGGCGGGATGGTGTCTACGGTGGCTCCGGCACAGTAAAAAGCCGGGTGGCGGCTTCGCCTTACCCGGCCTACGAGGTTTTGGTTCCTTCTACCGTGGGTGAGGGCATCAGACCGCATAATTACCGTAGGCCCGGTAAGCGAAGGGTATGAACCGGAAACATGGGTAACACTTTAGACCGGATACATGGGTAACAGTTATAACTGGCATAGAAGAGGAGACTCGCTATGCCCTGGACTGAGACCCGACCTATGCAACGCCTTG